>NZ_JBHXRU010000007.1:0-120506 GCF_042716255.1 Streptomyces sp. NPDC058662
GTGTTGTCCCCCGGCGCCCGGGGCCGGGCTCCCCGCCGGTCCCGGGGCGCCCCCCTTCCATTGGCCGGGGAAGAGCGTAGATCTGGCGCGTTTCGGTCGGTACCCTGAGCGGGCTTCGAACTCGTTCGCACACCGAGGGAACCTGGGGGGCCGGTGCGCAACCGCCGACTCGTGATGTCCGCTGTCCTGGTCGCGGCGGGTGTGGGCCTCGGCGTCGCCCTCGTACCCGGCGCCGCGCAGGGCGCCGATCCGGCCGAGGGCGCGGCCCGTGGGACGGCCGCTCCCGTGACGGGCCTGGCGCAGGCGCGCGCGGCGAACGTGCGGACCTTCACCAGCCCCGGCGACCGCACCGTCCGCAGCGCCCTGCCCGCGGCCCGCGGCACGGCCGTCGCCCCGCGGGCGTCGGCGGCCGGCGGGAACCAGGGCCTGGAGATCCAGCTCGGCGCCTCCGCGGGCACCGCCCACGGACTGTCGCTGGAGTCCTGGATCACCAGCGAGGACACCGCGCTCGACGTCGTCGTCGACTGGGGCGACGGGACGCAGGACCGGGCCACCGCCTCCGGCTCGACCACGCTGAAGCACCGTCACGTGTACGCGAGGACCGGGCCGTACACGGTCGCCGTCACCGTGACCGACGCCGCCCACAACGTCCGGGCCGTCAACTCGCTCCCGTACGTGACACCCGGATCCGACTTCACCCCGCACGCCCCCACCCGGCTCCTCGACACCCGCGACGGCACCGGCGCGCCGCAGGGCATGGTCGGCGCCTACTCCTCGGCGCGGGTGAGGGTCGCGGGCAACGCCGGAATCCCGGCCGGGGTCACCGCCGTGGCCCTCAACGTCACGGTCACCAACACCCGTACGCCCGGACACGTAACCGTCTTCCCGGGCCGAGGGTACGAGCGGCCGACCACCTCGAACGTCAACTACACCGCCGGCCGGACCGTCCCGAACCTGGTCGTCGTGCCGGTGGGCGAGGACGGGTACGTGGAGCTGTACAACGGCGGCTGGGAGCAGGTCGACCTGATCGCCGACGTCACGGGCTACTACACGCGCACCGCGGCCGCCGGTTACGTCCCGCTGGACCCGGTCCGCCTCGCCGACACCCGCTCGGGCACCGGTACGGCCCGGGGCCCGGTCGCCGGGTACGCCTCCTTCGACCTCCGCATCCGCGGCGAGGCCTCCATCCCGGCCGGGGCCACCGCCGTGGCCCTGAACGTGACCGCCACCGGTCCCAGGGACGCCGGCCACCTGACCGCCTACCCGAGCGGCGGGCAGCTGCCGCGCACGTCCAACGTGAACTACGAGGCGGGCCGGACCGTGGCGAACTCGGTGATCGTGCCGATCGGCGCCGACGGGAAGGTCAGCATCCGCAACGGGGGCTGGGACGCGACCGACGTCGTCGTCGACGTGGTCGGCTACTACAGCCCCGACAGCAACGCCGCCTACATGCCGCTCGCCCCGGCCCGGCTGCTCGACACCCGCTCCCCGGACTGGAGGAAGGGCCCGTTGCGCGCTCGTACCTACGCCTACCTGGGCGTCTCTCCCGACGAGGCGGGCATCGCCGGGTACGTGCTGAACGCGACGGTCACCCACACCCGGGGCGCGGGCTTCCTGTCGGTCTCCCCGGACCCGAACTCGTGGGACGAGAACGAGAACGGCACGGGCGCCGCGCCCGAGCGGCCCGTGTCCTCGGCCCTGAACTGGACGGCGGGCGCGACCGTCGCGAACCTCGTGCAGGCGAGCTCCGGGGACCACGGGGTCGTCGACTTCTGGAACCAGGGCTGGGACGACACCGACCTGGTCGTCGACATCTTCGGCTACTACGAGACGAAGTAGCCGAAGGGGCGGCGCGCCGCAGCGCACCGCCCCTCGCGACCGCTCCCGCTTACAGGAAGGAGTTGATCTCGATGGTCTCGGTGCGGCCGGGGCCGACGCCGATCGCGGAGATCGGGGCGCCCGACATCTCCTCCAGGGCCTTGACGTACGCCCGGGCGTTCGCCGGGAGCTCGTCGAAGGTCTTGGCCTTGGTGATGTCCTCGGACCAGCCGGGGAAGTACTCGTAGATCGGCTTGGCGTGGTGGAAGTCCGACTGCGAGTACGGGAGCTCCTCGACGCGCTTGCCGTCGATCTCGTACGCGACGCAGACCGGGATCTGCTCCCAGCCGGTCAGCACGTCCAGCTTGGTGAGGAAGAAGTCGGTCAGACCGTTCACCCGGGTGGCGTAGCGTGCGATCGGAGCGTCGAACCAGCCGCAGCGGCGGTCGCGGCCGGTGGTCACACCGCGCTCGCCGCCGATACGGCGCAGGTCCTCGCCGTCCTGGTCGAACAGCTCGGTCGGGAACGGGCCCGCACCCACACGCGTGGTGTAGGCCTTCAGGATGCCGATGACGCGGCTGATCTTGGTCGGGCCGACACCGGTACCGGTGCAGGCGCCGCCCGCGGTCGGGTTCGACGAGGTGACGAAGGGGTACGTGCCGTGGTCGACGTCGAGCAGGGTGCCCTGGCCGCCCTCGAAGAGCACGACCTTGTCCTCGTCCAGCGCGTCGTTGAGGATCAGGGTGGTGTCGGCGACGTACGGCTTGATCTGCTCCGCGTACTGGAGCATCTCCTCGACGATCTGGGCGGCGTCGATCGCGCGGCGGTTGTAGAGCTTCGCGAGGAGCTGGTTCTTGCCCTCCAGCGCCGCTTCGACCTTCTGGGTGAGGATCGACTCGTCGTACAGGTCCTGGACGCGGATACCGATGCGGTTGATCTTGTCCGCGTAGGTCGGTCCGATGCCGCGGCCGGTCGTACCGATCTTGCGCTTGCCGAGGAAGCGCTCGCCGACCTTGTCGAGGGTGACGTTGTACGGCGTGATCAGGTGCGCGTTGCCGCTGAGGAGCAGCTTGGAGGTGTCGATGCCGCGCTCGTTGAGGCCGCGCAGCTCGGAGAGCAGGACGGCCGGGTCCACGACGACACCGTTACCGATGACCGGGGTGCATCCGGGGGAGAGGATGCCGGAAGGGAGAAGGTGCAGCGCGTACTTCTGGTCGCCGACGACGACCGTGTGGCCGGCGTTGTTGCCACCCTGGTAGCGCACTACATAGTCAACGGATCCACCGAGCAGGTCGGTGGCCTTTCCCTTGCCCTCGTCACCCCACTGAGCTCCGAGCAGCACAAGAGCGGGCACAGGCGTACACCTCTTCCGGATGGGGCATGTCCAAGGCCAGGGGGCGTACGACGATGTACACCGCAGGCTGAGCCGTCGGACCGGTGCCCCGGAATAGACGAAGGCCCTGGCGCAATAGCGCAAGGGCCTCTTGCACAAAGATGCTACCCGAGGAAGGACCGAGGTGTCGGCTCCAGAGCCCACCATGAGCCACGCGGGCGCGCCGGTAGGCGGCCTGCTCGTGCTCGTCGACCCGGTCGCCCGCCGTCTTGACGGCGAGTCCGTGCGAATCGCGAAGGATGTGTTGTCAGCGGGAGCGGCGGCGAAAATCTGCCTCCCGGATTCGCAGGAGGAATTCGCGCGGGCGCTCGCCCGCCGGGGCCATCGGCAGCCGGTGATCGTCGGCGACGACCGGGCCCTGGTGCGGGCCGTGGGGCTGCTGCACCGGGAGCGGGGGCTGGGGGAGGGCGCCCTGGCGCTGGTGCCGGTGGGTCACGCGGGGTCCTTGGGGCTCGCGCGGTCGCTCGGCGTGCCGCTGTCGGCCGTCTCGGCGGCGCGGGCGGTGCTCGACGGGTCGGTCCGGGTCTGCGACCTGCTGGTCGACGACAGCGACGGGGTGGTGCTGGGGGCGCTGCGGATCCCGCCGGTGCGCTCGGCGGCCGCGCCGTCCGTGTGGAGCGCGTACCGCTCGCTGGTACGGACCCTGGTGGGGCCCGCCGGCGGCGGGCCCCACCGGCTGCGGGTGGAGGCGGACGGGGTGGTGCTGGCGGACGTGGACCGGCCGGTGGCGGACGTCCTGGTGCGCACGCGGGACGACGGCGGGCCGGCGGAGGTGGTGGTCCGGCGGGGCGCGACGGCGGTGACGGCGCGGGCGAAGACGGTGACGGTGTCGGGGGCGGACTTCCGCTACCGCGCCGACGCGGCGGTGGCCGGCCCGGTCCGCCGCCGCACCTGGACCCTGCGCCCCTCGGCCTGGACCCTGACCGTCCCGCACTGACCGGGCCGGGCGCGGCGGCCGGGCCGCCGGCCGTCCCGTACAGCCCGGGCCGCGCCGGCCGTCCCGTACAGCCGGGGCCGCGGCGGCCGCGGCGGCCGCGGCCGCCCGGACGCCGTGCCCTAGAACTCCACCAGCAGTTCTTCCAGCCCCCGGATCACGTACCCGTCCCGCCACCGCGGCTCCTCCACGAGCCGCAGCGGCGGCACCCCCTCGGCCAGCAGCGCTCCGAAGGAGGCCTCCAGCTCCCGCCGCGCCAGGGGCGCTCCCAGGCAGTAGTGGATGCCCGCGCCGAAGGTCAGGTGCGGGTTGTCGGCCCGCAGCAGGTCCAGCGTGTCGGGAGCGTCGAACCGGGCGGGGTCGCGGTTCGCGGACCCGAAGAGCAGCGCCACCTCCGCCCCGCGCGGCACGGTCGTGTCACCGATCCGGATGTCGTCGAGCACCCAGCGTTCGAACATCTGGAGCGGTGTGTCGTACCGCAGGAGTTCATCCACAGCTGTGGACAAGTTCTCGGGATCGCGGCGCCTGCGGAGAGCCGCGAGCTGATCCGGGTGCCGCAGCAGGGTCCACCAGCCGTTCGCGGTGGTGTTGACCGTGGCCTCGTGGCCGGCGTTCAGCAGCAGCACACAGGTGGAGATCATCTCCTGCTCCGTGAGCCGGCCGTCCTCGTCGTGCGCGGCGATCAGCCCCGAGACCAGGTCATCGCCGGGGCGCGTGCGGCGCTCGGCGATCAGGTCCCGCAGGTACGCGCTGAAGTCGATGCTCGCGCGCACCGCACGCCGGGCCGTCTCCTCGTCCGGCCGCAGTTCGAACATGCCGCAGATCTCCGCGGACCAGGGCCGCAGCAGCGCGCGGTCCGCCTCCGGCACCCCCAGCAGCTCGGCGATCACGGCCACCGGCAGCGGTTCGGCGAGGGCGGTGAGCAGGTCCCCGCCGCCCTCGGCGAGCAGGCTCCCCACCAGCTCCCCCGCCATCCGCCGCACGGCGGGCACCAGGCGCTCCACGGTCCGCGGGGTGAAGGCCTTGGCGACGAGCCGCCGCACCCGCGCGTGCGCGGGGTCCTCCAGGTCCAGCAGGCCGTTCCCGTTGAGGACGTGGAAGGGCTCGTGCTCCGGCGGGGGAGCCGTGCGCCCGAACTCCTCGTGCGTGAAGCGGTGCAGGTAGGTCCGCCCCAGCCGCCGGTCGCGCAGCAGCGCGCTCACATCGGCGTAGTGCGGCACCAGCCACTGCCCGGTGGCCTCCCACCACACCGCCCGCCCCCGCTCCCGCAACTCCCGGTAGGCCGGGTACGGATCGGCGACGAACGCGGCATCCCACGGATCAAAGCCCATCCCGGCAGCCTAAGGGCTGTCCGTCGCCCCGGCGGGAGTCGCGCGGGGCGCGGGAGCCGGCGGCGTCAGGACGGGCGCACCAGGCGGGTCTCGTAGGCGAACACCGCGGCCTGCGTGCGGTCCCGCAGGCCCAGCTTCACCAGCACGCGGCTCACATGGGTCTTGACCGTGGACTCCGCGACGACCAGGCGGTCCGCTATCTCCGCGTTGGACAGCCCCTGCGCGATGAGCACCAGCACCTCCGTCTCCCGCTCCGTCAACTCCCCCACCCCCGCCGGGTCGGCCAGCCTGGGCGCCTCGGAGAGCTTGGAGAACTCCGCGATCAGACGCTTGGTCACCGACGGGGCCAGCAGCGCCTCCCCGGCCGCCACCACCCGCACCCCGTCCGCCAACTGCCGGGCCGACGCGTCCTTCAACAGGAACCCGGAGGCCCCGGCCCGCAGGGCCTGGTAGACGTACTCGTCGAGGTCGAAGGTCGTGAGGACCAGGACCTTCGCGTCCGTGTCGGCGGCCACGATCTCCCGCGTCGCGTCCAGGCCGTTCATCACCGGCATCCGGATGTCCATCAGCACCACGTCCGGGCGCAGCGCCGCGACCTGCGCGACGGCCTGCCGGCCGTCGACGGCCTCGCCGGCCACCTCGATGCCCTCCATGGCGTTGAGCAGGACGGAGAAGCCCTCGCGGACCATCATCTGGTCGTCGACGATCAGGACCCTGATCGTCATGCCGCGTCCTGCGCGGGCTCGCCGGCCGGCTCGGGGCGGCCGCGTACCGGTATGAACACCGCCACCTCGTACCCTCCGTCCGCCGTCTCCCCGGCCGTCATCTCGCCCTCCAGCATGGCCACCCGTTCCCGCATGCCGGTGATGCCGTGCCCGGCGCCCGGTGAGGGCCGCGCATCCCCGGTCGCCGCCTCGTTGACGACGCGGACACCCAGGCCGCCCAGTACGTACGAGACCTCCACACCGGCCCGCGCGCCGGGCGCGTGCCGCAGCGTGTTGCTCAGCGCCTCCTGGATGATCCGGTACGCCGACAGCTCCACACCCTGCGGCAGCTCCCGCACCGCGCCCGTCACCGTCTTGTCCACGGGCAGTCCGGCCTCCCGCACGTTGGCCAGCAGCCCGTCGAGCGAGGCCAGCGTCGGCTGCGGGGCGTCCGGGGCCTCGTAGTCCGCGGAGCGCACCACCCCCAGCACCCGGCGCAGCTCCGTCAGAGCGGCCACCGCGTTCTCCCGGATGGTGACGAAGGCGGCCTCCAGCTCCGGCGGCGGATTCTTCACCCGGTACGGCGCGGCCTCCGCCTGGATGGCCACCACCGACATGTGGTGCGCGACCACGTCGTGCAGCTCCCGCGCGATCGTGGTCCGCTCCTCCAGCAGCGTCCGCCGGTCCCGCTCGACGGCCGTGACCTCCAGCTGGGCGGTGACCTTGCGCCGTCCCTGCTCGCGCACGGTGCGGATGCTGACCGCCAGCAGGACGAGGCCGGAGAGGAAGGCCATCGGCCCGAGCTCCACGGACCGGCCCACCACGACGGTCATCGCCGCCCCGAACGCCATGGTGATCAGCCACAGCCACAGGGCCGCCCGGGGCCGGCTGCGCAGGGCCACCACGGCGACGACGACCAGGTGGGGGAAGAAGGTGGCGGGCCCCCAGGGCCAGGTGAAGCCCGTGTCCTGCAGCACGGACAACGGCGCGGTCAGGCCCAGCATCAACCAGAACGCCCCGCAGGGCCGCACCAGCGTCATCAGCACCGGTGTCGCCGCCAGGAGCCCCAGCAGCAGGTTGAAACCGGAGTCCGACCGGCTGTTGACCACAGCGGTGATCAGCGTCACCAGGGCGAGGAAGCCCACCGTCGCATGCGGCAGGAACGCCAGCTTCGGGCGCACCGGCTTCGGCAGCCGCCGCACCACCGGGCCGTCGGTACCCAGGGGTGGCAGCGGCCGGTACGCGAAGGCGTCGGTGACCAGGTCGTCGCGAAGGCTCTGGAGCAGTCCCGTGGCCAGTCGGAACTCAGGCGGCCGGGCTGTCCCCCCGGCGGTCGTCTCTCTCATGTCCGCAACCGTAGGTGCGCGCCCGCCCGGTCCGCGTCGCCGCTGATGGGGATTTCCGGGCCTCCCCCTCAAGTACTACCCCGGCCCGCCCCAGTAGCCCGTCGGGCGGATCAGACCGGTCCCGACAGGGCGTCCAGGGTCTCGGACAGCCGGTCGAGGACGCGGACCGTTTCGGCGAGGGCCGCGTCGCCCAGTTCGTCCGCGAGGCGGGTGGCCGCGGCGGCGTGGCCCGGAGTGATGCGGGAGACGGCCGCGAGCCCGGCCTCCGTGGGGCGCAGGAGCTTCGCCCGCCGGTGGGCCGGGTTGGGGACGTACTCCGCGAGGCCCTTCGCGGCCAGGAGGTCCGCGACGCGCTGGACGCTCTGGCGCGTGATGCCCATGCTGCGGGCGATGCCCGCCACGGGCAGCGGTTCCCTCAGCACCGCGCCCAGTACCTGCCACCACGCCGCCGTCAGGCCCGCCGGCCGGGCCAGCTCCTCCGAGAGGGCGAGGAACTGGCCGTTGAGCCGGAACACCCCGAGCGCGGTGCGGCTCAGCAGTTCCTGCCGGGCGCGGAGCGGCAGCGGGACGCCGGGCTCCGCCGAGTCGGGCGTCCCGTCCGGCCGCTGCGCCGTGCGGGGCGCCGGCCCGTCCGGACCTTTCGCCCCGCCGGCCGCCCGACCGGGGCCGTCCGCTTCGGTGTGCTCAGGCATCGCCGGCCTCCGCCGCCGCCATCAGAATCGGGTACGCGCTCGCGTCCGAGTCGTGGAAGAGGCGGTACCAGGCGTCCAGGACGTCCGGCTTGTACACGCCCAGGCGGGCGAAGACCTCGCGGGCGAAAGCCACCGGTTCCGTCGGACCCGCCGTGATCAGGTCGCCGTCCGTGACCGCGTCGGCCTCGACGTAGTGCTCGGCGCCTGTGTAGCCGGGCTGCGGCGCCAGGTAGAAGGAGGCGCCGCTGGTGTGGGCGCGGTCGTTCAGCAGGCCCTCGCGGGCGAGGCCGGCGGTCGCGCCGCAGATCGCGGCGACCGGGACCCCGGCGTCCAGGAACTGCCGCGCCTTCGCCGCGAAGGGCGCCAGTGCGTCGCCGGTGTCCCAGAGCGAGGCGCCGGTGAGGATCAGGAGCGCGGAGTCCTCGGGGCGGAGGTCGGCGAGGGCCAGGTCGGGCTGGACGCGGACGCCGCCCATGGTGGTGACGGGCGCTCCCGCGACCGGGCCGACCGTACGGATCCCGTGTCCGCGCTGGGTGAGGTGCGCGGTGGTGTGGCCGGTCTCCCAGTCCGCGAAGGTGTCGTAGACGGCGAGGTGCACGGGCTTGCGCGGGGTCTCGTTCATGGTGGTCGCCTCCAGGAGCCGAGTATCTATGACAGAATCCTGTCATTGTGGGAGTGTGCTGTCAATGTCTGTCAGGGTCTGTCGATGCTCGGGGGTTCGGCTGCGGCTCCGGCGCCACGGGCGGACAGATTGCCGAGACCGGCCCCCCACCCGCATACAGTCCGCCGATATCCCTCCCGACCTGCGCACTTCTAGCGTGGCGACATGACCCCTCATGTCACCCCGCACACCCTTGTCGCAGTCAAGGACGCCGACCGGAAGCATGTCTTCCACTCCTGGTCCGCCCAGGCCCTGATCGATCCGCTGGCCGTCGCCGGGGCCGAGGGGTCGTACTTCTGGGACTACGACGGGAACCGCTTCCTGGACTTCTCCTCCCAGCTGGTCAACACCAACATCGGCCACCAGCACCCCAAGGTCGTCGCCGCCGTCCAGGAGCAGGCGGCCCGGCTCTGCACCCTCGCGCCCGGCTTCGCGGTCGACGTCCGCTCCGAGGCCGCACGCCTCATCGCCGAGCGGACCCCCGGCGACCTGGACAAGATCTTCTTCACCAACGGCGGCGCCGAGGCTGTCGAGAACGCCGTCCGCATGGCGCGGCTGCACACCGGACGGCAGAAGGTGCTGTCCACCTACCGCTCGTACCACGGGGCCACCGCCGCGGCCATCAATCTGACCGGCGACCCGCGCCGCTGGCCCTCCGACACGGCGGCCGCCGGTGTCGTGCACTTCTGGGGGCCCTACCTCTACCGCTCCGCCTTCCACGCCGCCACCGAGGCCGAGGAGTGCGCCCGCGCCCTCACCCACCTCGCCGACACCATCGCCTTCGAGGGCCCGCAGACCATCGCGGCGATCATCCTCGAAAGCGTGCCCGGCACCGCCGGGATCATGACGCCGCCCGCCGGCTACCTCGCTGGCGTGCGCGAGCTCTGCGACCGCCACGGCATCGTCTTCGTCCTGGACGAGGTGATGTCCGGCTTCGGCCGCACCGGCGCGTGGTTCGCCGCCGACCACTGGGGCGTCACCCCCGACCTGATCACCTTCGCCAAGGGCGTGAACAGCGGTTACGTGCCGCTCGGCGGTGTCGCGATCTCCGGCGCCATCGCCGAGACCTTCGCCACGCGCCCCTACCCCGGCGGGCTGACGTACTCCGGTCACCCCCTGGCCTGCGCCGCCGCCGTCGCGACGATCAACGCGATGGAGGAGGAGGGCGTCGTGGAGCACGCCGCCCACCTCGGCGAGAACGTGCTCGGCCCGGCCCTCGCCGAGATCGCCGAGCGCCACCCCTCGGTCGGCGAGGTGCGCGGCCTCGGTGCGTTCTGGGCGCTGGAGCTCGTACGGGACAAGGAGACGCGCGAGCCGCTCGTCCCGTACAACGCCTCCGGCGCGGCGAACACGCCGATGGCCGAATTCGCGGCCGCCTGCAAGGCCTCCGGCCTGTGGCCCTTCGTCAACATGAACCGTACGCACGTCGTCCCCCCCTGCACGATCACGGAGGCGGAGGCCAAGGAGGGCCTGGCCCTGCTCGACGAGGCGCTGTACGCGGCCGACCGGCACACCACCGCCGGCTGACGGCGGGCCACGGCCCGTTCCCGTCCGGGTAACGGGCCGTACGTCCGTATATCGGCCATGAACCGATCGGTTTCGGCCTTGCTGTCTGGCCTATGGTGTCCGGAGTCGTACGACAGGAGACGGACCCCTATGCCAGGCAGCGGCGCTGTCACCCGCAACACCCTCCGCCAGCAGATCGCGGACGCGCTGCGCGACGAGGTGCTGGCGGGACGGCTGCCGCCGGGGACCGAGTTCACGGTCAAGCAGATCGCCGAGCAGTACGGGGTCTCCGCGACCCCGGTGCGCGAGGCGCTGGTGGACCTCTCCGCCCAGGGCCTGCTGGACCTGGTCCAGCACCGGGGCTTTCGCGTCCGCGCCTTCTCCGTGGACGACTTCCGGGGCATGGTCGAGGCCCGCTCGCTCGTCGTGGACGGGATCTTCCGCCGGGTCGCCGAGCGCGGCACCGTGCCGGGCGCGGGCGAGATGCTGGTGTCGGTGCGGCGCCGGGCCGAGGAGGCGCGGCGGGCGGCGCGCAGCGGTTCGCTCGAAGTGCTGATCGGCTACGACCTGCGGTTCTGGCGCGAGCTGAGCGGCCTGGTCGGCAACAGCTACATCTCCGACTTCCTGCACCGCGTCCGGGTGCAGTGCTGGGCCTTCGCGGTGCCCCACCTCCAGCGGGAACCGCAGCTGCGGGCGGCGCTGTGGGACGGGCACCGGGAGCTGGTGGACGCGGTGACGCTGGCGGACATCGACCTGGCGCGGCGGCTGGTGGCGGAGTACAACCAGCACGGGCTGGACTGGGCCGCGCGGCTGCGGGGGTGAGGGCGGGCGGCCGCTCCCGCGCGCGGGCCGGGTTCTGCGCAACCCTTCGCGGAGCGTGTCCGGAGCACTACGCTGGCCGGATCGGCGGCATCGACTGATCGGAGTCCGCGTGGCCTGTGACCTGTGGCTGGTCCCCCTTGTCGACGTGCTGTGCCACAGCCCCGACAACCCGTTCGCGGAAGAGATCGCCTCGTACGACAAGGCGCTGGGCGAGGCCGGACTGCCGTCCGTGCCGGTGTTCCAGTACATGCCCGGTCTGAGCGGGGACGTCGCCCCGGTCGCCGGCTTCGACTACGACGCCCTGCACTTCCTGCGGCGGGCGTACCTGCTGCAGATCTGCGGCCTGCCGGTGACCCCGGTGGACGAGCTGGGCGGGGACTACGAGCAGCTGCTGGAGATGTTCGAGTCCACGGCGCAGCAGTCGCACCTGGTGTGGCACTACGACCACGCGGGAGCCTACGTGCCGGTGGACTTCCCTGTTCCGCTGGCGAACGAGGAGCTGCTGGGCGGGGGCGGGCCGCTGGGGTCCGCGCAGGGGCTGCTCCGGGAGCTGGCGTTCGTCGCGCCGGCGATCGGGATAGACCCGGGGAATCCGCCGGCCGCGCCGGCGCCGCCGGGGCGGCCGACGTCGCTGGAGGAGCCGGCCGGGCCGATTCCGTACGACGACAGTCCGTTCGCTCGGGAGCGGCATGTGTGGCTGGGGCTGCATGCGGCGGCTACGCGGAGTCTTGGGCAGGGGTCGATGATCATCTTCAGCTAGGGCCGGGGGGTGGGGCCGGTGCCGGGTGCGGGGTGCGGGGTGCCGCTGCGCGGAGCTGGTCCCCGCCCCGCCCTTTCTCCGTTTCCCGGGGGCTCCGCCCCGGACCCCTCAACGGCGCTCCGCGCCCGCGCCTCAAACGCCGGCGGGGCTGGGGGCGTAGCTCCGCCCCGGACCCCCTACGGCGCTTCGCGCCGCGCCTCAAACGCCGGCGGGGCTGGAGGTGGCGGGGCTGGGGGTGGCGCTTCGCGTTCGCCTCAAGCGGCGGCGGGGCTGGGGGTGTGGCGGCGGGGCTGGGGGGTGTGGTCAGCGGGGTTGTTCCGGGGGGCGTTGGCGGGGCATGTTCGGGCGGGTGCCCGGGGGCATCGGGAAGCGGGCCGGGGGGATGCCCGCGTCCGTGCGGGGGGCGGGGGCGCCCAGTGACTGCATGGCCAGCGGGGCGGGGCCGGAGCGGAATTCCACCATCCAGTCCGCCGTCTCCGAGCGCACCAGGTCCGTGACGTCCTCGGAGAAGCGCCGCAGCACGGTCAGACAGCGCTCGGCGGCCTCGCTCGCCGTGCCCTCGGTGGGCCCCAGCACCTCCCGCACGTTCTCCGACGCCCAGTCGAACTGCAGCGTCTGGAGGCGGCGCTGCACCGCCTGCGCCGTCGCCACGTTCCGCATCCAGCCGGACGTGAGCCCGAAGAACCGGTCGCAGGCCAGCGCGGCCGCGCCCAGCAGCAGCGCCAGGTACCCGTACGCCGAGGCGTTCGACACCGAGCCCGTCAGCTCCAGGAGCGGCATCGCGGCGCCCGTGACGGCGCCCGCGGCCGCGCAGACCCGCAGGACGCGCGCGCCCCGACGCTTGCGGGTCCGGTCGGCCAGATACCACTCGGCGGTGCGCAGCGCATCGGCCTCGACGCGCCGGTACAGCTCGTCGAGCCGCTCGGCGGGCTCGCCCCAGTCCCCCAGGGGGAACGGCAGGCCGGTCAGATCGCCCGGTGCCGTCGGCCCGCTGCCCTCCCCCTCCCGGGGGTCCCGGGGTGGCCCCTCGGGCTGCATCTCCGGCTGGCTCACCCGGCACTCCCTCTGCCTGCGCTGACGTGTGGTGGTGCGCGTGTGCGCAATGGTGCGCATGCTCTTCCTACCTTCGAATGACGCCGGCTGGACGACGAATCCCGGGATTTCCGCCCGCAAGGAGGTCTCCATCAGGTACGCGTACGCCTCGACTCTCACTCGAAAGAGTTGGTCCTCACGGCGTAGGGCGCCGCGCCCGGGGAGCACGTAGGCTCGGATTGACCAAGCGGACCGCGAGGTCCGGCGTCCGGTTCTACGTATGGAGTGAGTGCCCTGTGATTCCCGGTGGTGGCCAGCCCAACATGCAGCAGCTGCTCCAGCAGGCCCAGAAGATGCAGCAGGATCTCGCGGCCGCTCAGGAGGAGCTCGCGCGCACCGAGGTCGAGGGCCAGGCCGGGGGCGGTCTGGTCAAGGCGACCGTGACCGGTTCCGGTGAACTGCTCGCGCTGGTCATCGACCCGAAGGCGGTGGACCCGGACGACACCGAGACCCTCGCCGACCTGGTGGTGGCGGCGGTCCAGGCGGCCAACGAGAATGCCCAGGCGCTCCAGCAGCAGAAGCTGGGCCCGCTGGCCCAGGGCCTGGGCGGCGGGGGCACCGGCATCCCCGGCCTGCCGTTCTAGCCCGTGGTTCCCGTAGTCCCGTAGTTCCGGCAAGACCCGCAAGACCCGCAAGACCCGCAAGACCCGCAGGGACCCCGCGGTGACCGTGGTGACCCGTACCGAAAGAAGGCAGTCCGTTGTACGAAGGCGTGGTCCAGGACCTGATCGACGAACTGGGCAGGCTGCCCGGCGTCGGGCCCAAGAGCGCGCAGCGGATCGCCTTCCACATCCTGCAGGCCGAGCCCACCGACGTCCGCCGCCTCGCGCACGCGCTGTTGGAGGTCAAGGACAAGGTCCGGTTCTGCGCGGTGTGCGGGAACGTGGCGCAGGAGGAGCGGTGCGGGATCTGCCGCGACCCCCGCCGCGACACCACGGTCATCTGCGTCGTCGAGGAGCCCAAGGACGTCGTCGCCATCGAGCGGACGCGCGAGTTCCGGGGGAAGTACCACGTCCTCGGCGGCGCCATCAGCCCGATCGAGGGCGTGGGCCCGGACGACCTGCGCATCCGCGAGCTGCTGACGCGCCTGGCGGACGGCGAGGTGACCGAGCTGATCCTCGCCACCGACCCGAACCTGGAGGGCGAGGCGACCGCCACGTACCTCGCCCGCATGATCAAGCCCATGGGCCTCAAGGTCACCCGCCTGGCCAGCGGGCTCCCCGTCGGGGGAGATCTGGAGTACGCGGACGAGGTCACGCTCGGGCGGGCCTTTGAAGGAAGGCGACTTCTCGATGTCTGACGCAACGCTGCACGCCTTGGGCCAGGACCCGGACGACTTCGCCGTCCAGATCGCGGACCAGATCGAGTCCTTCATCGTCGCGGTCACCGAGGTGGCCAAGGGCGAGGACCCGGACAGCGCGGTGCCCTTCCTCCTCCTGGAGGTGTCGCAGCTGCTGCTGGCGGGCGGGCGGCTGGGCGCGTACCAGGACGTACTGCCCGACGAGCGCTACGAGCCGGACCTCGGCCCTGAGCCGGACGTGGACGACCTGCGCGAGCGGTTCGCGCTGATGCTGGAGCCGGTCGACGTGTACTCGGAGGTCTTCGACCCCTACGAGCCGCGCAAGGCCCCGGTCGCGCACCGGATCTCCGACGACCTGGCCGACGTGGTGGCGGACCTGCGGCACGGGCTCGCCCACTACCGGGCCGGCCGGACGACCGAGGCGCTGTGGTGGTGGCAGTTCTCGTACTTCACCAACTGGGGGCCGACGGCCTCGGCGACCCTGCGCGCCCTGCAGTCGCTGGTGGCCCACGTGCGGCTGGACCAGCCGCTGGCGGCCCTGGACGGCCTGGACACGGACGAGGACCTGACGGAGGACGAGCTCGCCGAGCAGGCCGGACAGGTGATGGCCGAGGAGCTCGGCCGCCTGGGACGCCCGTAGGCCCGGCCCTGTGAGCGTGGCCCGACGCCCCTCGGCGCGGCCCTAATCGGCCGCTCCCCGAGGGAACCCATCCGTTGATCGTTTCGTCTCATGATGTGGTACGAAGCGGTCGGATCGCGGCTGCTCGTTACACTGCACCAGCAATGATACGGACTGAGCGAGGAGCGCACGTGGGCCTTGTCGTGCAGAAGTACGGAGGCTCCTCCGTAGCCGATGCCGAGGGCATCAAGCGGGTCGCCCAGCGGATCGTGGACGCCAAGAAGAACGGCCACCAGGTGGTCGTCGTGGTTTCCGCGATGGGCGACACGACGGACGAGCTGATCGATCTCGCCGAGCAGGTGTCGCCGATGCCTGCCGGGCGCGAATTCGACATGCTGCTGACGGCGGGAGAGCGGATCTCCATGGCCCTGCTGGCCATGGCGATCAAAAACCTGGGCCACGAGGCCCAGTCGTTCACCGGTAGCCAGGCAGGTGTGATCACCGACTCGGTCCACAACAAAGCGCGCATCATCGATGTCACGCCGGGCCGTATCCGCACCGCGCTGGACGAGGGCAACATCGCCATCGTCGCCGGCTTCCAGGGCGTGTCCGCGGACTCCAAGGACATCACCACCCTCGGCCGCGGCGGCTCGGACAC
Source organism: Streptomyces sp. NPDC058662 (assembly GCF_042716255.1). Taxonomy (NCBI): domain Bacteria; kingdom Bacillati; phylum Actinomycetota; class Actinomycetes; order Kitasatosporales; family Streptomycetaceae; genus Streptomyces; species Streptomyces sp. NPDC058662. The sequence goes on from NZ_JBHXRU010000007.1 coordinate 15,637, forward strand.
CACCGCCGTCGCGCTCGCCGCGGCGCTGGACGCCGAGGTGTGCGAGATCTACACCGACGTGGACGGCGTGTTCACCGCCGACCCGCGCGTGGTGAAGAAGGCCCGGAAGATCGACTGGATCTCCTCCGAGGACATGCTGGAGCTCGCCGCCTCCGGTTCCAAGGTGCTGCTGCACCGCTGTGTCGAGTACGCACGCCGATACGACATCCCGATCCACGTCCGCTCGTCCTTCTCGGGACTTCCGGGCACGTGGGTCAGCAACGAGAATCCGCAAGGGGACGAGCAGGTGGAGCACGCCATCATCTCCGGAGTCGCTCACGACGTCTCCGAAGCCAAGATCACGGTCGTCGGCGTTCCGGACAAGCCGGGCGAGGCCGCGGCGATCTTCCGCGCCATCGCGGACGCCGAGGTCAACATCGACATGATCGTGCAGAACGTGTCGGCGGCCTCGACGGGCCTCACCGACATCTCCTTCACGCTCCCCAAGACCGAGGGCCACAAGGCCATCGACGCCCTGGAGAAGGCGAAGGGCGCGATCGGTTTCGAGTCCCTGCGCTACGACGACCAGATCGGCAAGATCTCCCTGGTCGGCGCGGGCATGAAGACCAACCCGGGCGTCACCGCCTCCTTCTTCCAGGCGCTGTCCGACGCGGGCGTCAACATCGAGCTGATCTCCACCTCCGAGATCCGCATCTCGGTCGTGACCCGCCAGGACGATGTCAACGAGGCCGTCCGCGCCGTGCACACGGCCTTCGGCCTCGACTCCGACAGCGACGAGGCCGTCGTCTACGGAGGCACCGGACGATGACCGCGCCCCGGTCCCCCGGCCCGGCGCTCGCCGTGGTCGGGGCGACCGGAGCCGTCGGTACCGTCCTGCTCCAGATCCTGTCCCAGCGCAAGGACGTCTGGGGCGACATACGCCTGATCGCCTCCGCGCGCTCGGCCGGCCGCGTGCTGGCCGTCCGCGGGGTGGAGACCGAGGTGACCGCCCTCACCGAGGACGTCTTCCACGGCTTCGGTCCGGGCGACATCGCACTCTTCACGACCCCGGCCGAGGTCTCGGCCCGGTGGGCTCCCGCCGTCACCGCGCGCGGCGCCGTCGTCGTGGACCAGTCGGCCGCCTTCCGGGAGGACCCGGAGGTGCCGCTGGTGGTGCCCGAGGTCAACGGCCATGCCCTACGGGTCCGGCCGCGCGGGATCGTCGCGGGCCCGGACTGCGTGACCGCCGCGATGATCGCGGCCGTGGGCGCGCTGCACGCCGAGTACTCGCTGGCCGAGCTGTCCGTCTCCTCGTACCAGGCCGCCGGCGCCGCCGGCCGGGCCGGCGCGGAGGCGCTGCGCCGCCAGCTGTCCCTCGTCGCCGGCACCGCCCTGGGGGAGCAGCCCGGCGACGTGCGCCGGGCGGTGGGCGAGGACACCGGGCCCTTCGCGGCGCCGCTCGCGCTCAACGTCGTACCGTGGTCCGGCGAGTTGCGCGACGGCGGCTGGTCCTCGCACGAGCTGGCCGTACGGGCGCAGACCCGCCGGATCCTGCAGCTGGAGCGGCTGCCGGTCTCCGTGACCTGCGTGCAGGTCCCGGTGCTGACGGGGCATTCGCTGACGGTGCGGGCCCGGTTCGAGAACGCCGTGGACGCCGCGCACGCGCGGGAGATCCTGGACGCGGCCCCCGGCGTGGTCCTCGTGGACGACCCGGCGGCGGGGGAGTTCCCGACCCCGGTGGACGCCGCCGGTACGGATCCGGCCTGGGTGGGACGGGTCCGGTCCTCACTCGACGACGGGCACGCCCTGGAGTTCTTCGTGTGCGCCGACAATCTCCGCAAGGGCGCGGCCCTGAATGCCGCGCAGATCGCCGAACTGATCGCAGATGAATTTGCGTAATTCGCTTTGTAGGATCAGTGCGGATCCCTTGATCAAGGTGATGGCCCGACCGCCGTCTCGATGGACGGGGCAATCGGGAAGAGCGGGTACGCATGAGGGCAATGGGGATTTCGCGGGTGAGGTTGCCGCGCGCGTACAACCCTGACGGGGGGACGCGTGTCCTACAGGCGTGGCAGAGGCACTGCTCGACATCGCCGTCCTACCGGCGCGCTCCGGGATCGCTCCGTCGCGCCGGATCCCCCGCACGCCCGGCGGCGGTCTTCACGTGATCGTGCCCGTCCCTCCCGCGGGGCCCTCCGAGGTCCCCGTACGGGCCGCGGTACCGCCCCGGAGCGGCCGCGTGCCCGCGCCGCGCGACGGCGCCGAGGCGGATCCCGGCAGCGTCGCCGTGCCGTCCGGGGCGGTGGCCGGGGCGGGGAGCGGGGCAGCGGCGGACGTGGTGGCCGGAACCACGGTCGACCACCTCACCGAGACCTACCAGGCCCACTACCGCTCGCTGCTGGGGCTGGCCGCCCTGCTCCTCGACGACACCGCGTCCTGCGAGGACGTCGTCCAGGAGGCGTTCATCCGCGTGCACTCGGCCCGGAGCCGGGTCCGGGACCGCGAGAAGACGCTGGCGTACCTGAGGCAGACCGTCGTCAACCTCTCGCGGTCCGCCCTGCGCCGCCGCATCCTCGGCCTCAAGCTGCTGTCGAAGCCGATGCCGGACATGGCGAGCGCCGAGGAGGGCGCGTACGACCAGCTGGAACGCGACGACCTGATCAAGGCGATGCGCGGTATCCAGCGCCGCCAGCGCGAAGTGCTCGTCCTGCGCTACTTCGCGGACATGACGGAGGCCCAGGTCGCCGAGACGCTGGGCATATCGCTCGGCTCGGTGAAGGCGTACGGATCGCGGGGTATTGCCGCGCTGCGGGTGGCGATGGAGGCTGCGCAATCATGATGGACGACCACACTCCGCGGGGCGGGGCGAGCGACGAGGAAGCGCTGCGGGGCATGCTGCGCGGCGCCGTAGAGGGCATCCGGCCCGCCGACGGCGCCCTGGAGCGGCTGCGGTACGCGGTCCCGGTGCGGCGGACCCGCAGGCGCCAGGCCCTCGTGGGGGCCGCGGCGGTCGCGCTGCTCGCCGGTACGGCGGTCCCGGCTGCCGTGCACATGAACCTGATGGGCTCCGAGGGAGCCGCCACCCACCGGCCGGCCATGGCCGGGCACGACCGGCCCGGCGCCAGGCCGGGCGCGGACCCCTCCGACCCGCACCAGAACGGCCACGGGCTCCCGCCCAGGTCCACCCGGTCCGGTACGCCCGACGCGGGCGGCACCGCCGGGCAGCCCCAGCCGGCGGCGAGCAGCTCCGCCCCGGCCGGCGGTACGACGGCCGGGCCGTCGAGCACCGGGACCACGGCCGGCCCGTCCGGCGCGGTGGCCGCGCCGGGCCCGCTGCCGCCGCTGTCGGTGCCGGGCGTGCCGGGATGCGGCGCGGACCAGCTGGGCGTGGTGGGGTCGGCCCGTGTGCCGGAGGCGGACGGCAAGGTCTACGGCAGCTTCACGGTCACGAACGTGTCGGCGCGGGGCTGCGCGCTCTCCGGTCCGGACACGGTGACGGCGGCCGCGGTGACGGCGGCCGTTCCCGGCCCCGGCTCCGCCGTCCCCGTGGTCGGCCACACGGCGGGCGATCCGGCGAGCGGGCTGCTCCCCGACCCGTCGGCGGCGGCGCCGGTGCTCGTGCTCCCGCCCCGTACGGCGTACGAGGTGCGCTTCGCGTGGGTGCCGTCGGGGCAGCCGTGCCCGGCGGAGACGACGGCCGGCGGGACGGGTTCGAAGCCGGCGGACGGCGTCTCGGGCACGCCGTCGGGACCGGACGGGGACGCGGGCCGGGCCGCCGAGCCGCCGGTGTCCGGTACGCCCGCGGAACCGGCCGGGGTGGCGGTGTCGCACACCCCCGGGGCGGGCGCGCCGACGACCCGGACGACGATTCTTGCGGCCTGCGGTGGAACGGTCTACCGGACGGGCACCATCCCGCTGGACGCCGCCGCGCCGTGACCGGGCGGGGCACCCCGGCGGGGGTGCCCGGTCAGGCCCGGGGGGCGGCGGACGCGGCGGGGGCTTCCGAGGCGGTGGCCGTGTCCGATCCGGCGGGAGCATCCGAGGCGGTGGGAGCGTCCGATCCGGCCGGACCGGTCGCGTCCGGGAGCAGGCCCGCCTCCGTGTCGCGCAGGGTCTCCACCTCGCGCCGGTAGAGCCGGAACCACATGAAGAGCAGGAACGCGACGAAGACGAACCACTCGCCGGTGTAGCCGAGGTTCTGGAAGGCCTTGAGGTCGAGGCCCGTGTTGTTCGGGGCCCGGGCCGGCACCGGAACCATCCCGTCCGCCGGGGTCTGCACGGTCAGCCAGGCGTCGTACAGGTCGTACGGGACGATGTTGACGAGCGAGGCGGCCCCGATCACCCCGAGCTGCCCGGCCGGCAGGCCGCCCACCGCGCGCACCCCCTTGGTGCCGGAGTTCTCCGACGCCTGCAGGGCCCCGGTGACCTCGACCCGGCCGGTCGGCGCGGCCGGCGCCCTCGCGGCGTCCGCCGCACCCGGCAGCCAGCCCCGGACCACCGGGACGGCCTTGCCGGAGTCGGTCCGCAGCACGGTCAGCACGTAGAAGCCGGACTCGCCGTCGAGGCGCCGCTCGGGCACCAGCAGCTGCTCGCCGTACACGCCGGCGACGGAGGCGAGCCGCCCGGACGTCTCCTTGTCCACCGGGAGGAGGGAGTCCAGCGGCGCGGCGGCCCGGTCGGCCGGGCGCGCGGACGTCGCCTCCTTGTGGCTGTCGACGCGGTCCTCGAAGCGGCCGAGCTGCCAGGAGCCCATGAACAGGCAGAAGGGGACGGCGAGCGCGACGAAGACGTTGATCCCCCACCAGCGCGGGGTCAGGAGAAACCGGTGCACCCCACCACCGTACGGGGGGTGCACCGGTTCATGTGTCCCGGGTCAGCGCGGAAGGTGCTTGAGGGCGAACTCCAGGTCCATCCGGATCTGCTTGATGCGCTCCTCCACCACCAGCGAGCCGTGGCCGGCGTCGTAGCGGTAGACCTCGTGGACCGCCCCGCGCGCCGCCAGCCGGTCGACGTAGTTGTCGATCTGCCGGATGGGGCAGCGCGGGTCGTTCACGCCCGCCGCGATGTGGACGGGGGCCACCACCCGGTCCACGTACGTCAGCGGCGAGGACGCCTCCCACAGCTCCGGGACCTCCTGCGGCGTGCCGCCGAAGAGGGTGCGGTCCAGGGCCTTCAGCCCCTCCATCTCGTCCTCGTACGAGGCCACGTAGTCCGCGACCGGTACGGAGGCCAGCCCCACGGCCCAGGCCTCGGGCTGCGTGCCCAGGCCCAGCAGGGTCAGGTAGCCGCCCCACGAGGAGCCCGACAGCACCAGCCGCGCCGGGTCCGCGAGGCCGTGGGAGACGGCCCAGTCGCGGACGGCCGCGATGTCCTCCAGCTCGATCAGGCCGATCCGGTGCTTGAGCGCGTCCGTCCACGCCCGGCCGTACCCGGTCGAGCCGCGGTAGTTGACCCGGACCACCGCGAAGCCGTGGTCCAGCCAGGCCGCCGGGGTCGCGGCGAAGGTGTCGCTGTCGTGCCAGGCGGGACCGCCGTGGATCTCGAAGATCGTCGGGAAGGGGCCGTCGCCGTGGCCCACGGGCCGCTGCGCGAGCGCGTGCACGCGCCCGCCCGGGCCGTCCACCCACACGTCCTCCACCGGTACCGAGCCGGGCGCCTTGGCGCCGGGCGGGTCCAGGACGATCCCGCCCGCGGTGGACCGCACGGTCTGCGGTTCGGCGGCCGAGGACCAGGTGTACTCCACCGTCCCGTCGGGCCGCGGCGTCGCCTCCACCACCGACCCGGGCGGTGTGTCCAGCCGTACGCACTCCCGCGCGGCCAGGTCGTAGCGCCACAGCTCGCCGCGCGCCTCGAAGGTGTGGGAGAGCAGCAGCGCGCCGCCGTCCGGGTACCACTCGGCCTGGACCTCGCCGGGCAGGTCGATCGCGAGCTCCTCCTGCGCCCCGGTGGCCACGTCCCACACGATCGGCTCCCACCGGCCGCGGCGCTGGTGGCCGACCAGCAGCCGGGTGTCGCCCGGGACGGGCGCGAAGCCGAGCACGGCGAGGCCCAGTTCCTCGGTGCCGCCGCGGGTGTCGTCCAGTTCGGCGACGGTCGCGCCGTCGAGGGTCAGCACGCGCAGGGAGGAGTGCATGGCGTCGCCGTGCTCGGTGTGCTCGACCGCGATCAGCGTCCCGTCGCGGGACAGGTCGCCGACCCCCGCGGACTCGCGGTGGCGGTAGACCACGGTGGGCGGGCTGCCGTCCGCACGGACCACGTGGAGGGTGGAGCCGTCCTCGTCGGTGGAGCGCCCGATGACGGCCGTCCCGTCCCGGCCGATGGCCAGCCCGGCGGGGTAGGCCGGCTCCAGACCGGGGGCGGCCGGCTCGTCGGGGCCGCCCGCGAAGGGCTGGCGGACCCAGGTGCCGAACTCGTCGCCGTCGGTGTCGGAGAACCACCAGATCCACTCGCCGTCCGGCGACAGGGCGCAATCGGTGGTGCCGCTGGGGCGGTCGGTGGCCTGCCGCTGCGCGCCGGTGGCGCGGTCCCAGGCGTAGACCTCGAAGGTGCCGGTCGCGTTGGACACGAAGAGCGAGCGGTCCGGGGCGTCCTGCGCCCACTCGGGCAGCCCGACGCGCGGGGCCCGGAACCTCTTCTCCCAGTCGGGCACGGCGGGGGGTGTCACAGGGGGTTCGGGCGTCTCGTCGGTGGTCGCATCGCTGTCGCTCGTCATGCCCCCATTCTTGCCGGACGGGGCGGCGGGATGCCGAGCGCTGTGGACAACGGCCCACGGCCTCCCCGGAAGCCGGGCCCCGCGTGCGTACGCTGGCGGCATGCGGATGATCGTCCGGGGCGCCCGGCTGTGGACCGACCAGGAGACCGACCGGAAGCAGCCCGTCGCCCGCGACGGCCTGTCCGACGTCGAGGTGGGTGAGGACGGCCGGATCGCCCGGGTCCTCGCGCACGACGACCAGAAGGAACCGCCGGCCACCGGCGTGCTCATCGAGGCGCACGGCAGCCTGCTCACCGCCCCGTTCGTCGAACCGCACATCCACCTCGACACGGCCCTGACGGCCGGCGACCCGAGGCCCAACACCTCCGGCACGCTGTGGGAGGGCATCGCCTGCTGGAGCGAGCGCAAGGCGACGCTGACCCGCGAGGACGTGGTCGCGCGCGCCACCGAGGTGCTGCGCTGGCAGGCGGCGCAGGGAGTCCTGCACGTGCGCACCCACTGCGACATCACCGACCCGTCCCTCACCGCGCTCGACGCGCTGCTGGAGGTGCGCGACCGGGTGCGCGACGTCATGACCCTGCAGATCGTGGCCTTCCCGCAGGAGGGCGTCGTCTCCTACCCGGACGGCGAGGCGCTGCTGCGCGCGGCGGTGGCCCGGGGCGCGGACGTCGTGGGCGCGATCCCGCACTTCGAGGACACCCGCGAGGACGGGGTCGCGTCCCTGGGCATCGCCTTCGCGGTGGCCGAGGAGCACGGGCTGCGCGTGGACGCGCACTGCGACGAGATCGACGACGAGCAGTCCCGGTTCGTGGAAGTGCTGGCCGCCCTCGCGCTGCGGTCGGGACTGCGCGGGCGAGCGACGGCCTCGCACACCACGGCGATGGGCTCCTACAACGGCGCGTACAGCTTCAAACTCCAGCGCCTGCTGTCCCGTTCGGGCATCAACCTGGTCGCCAACCCCTTCGCCAACCTCACCCTCCAGGGCCGCTTCGACGCCTATCCCAAGCGGCGCGGCCTCACCCAGGTCAAGGAGATGCTGGCGGCCGGAGTGAACGTCGCCTTCGGGCACGACGACGTGATGGACCCCTGGAACGCGCTGGGCACCGGCAACCCGCTCCAGACCGCCCTGGTCGGGCTGTACGCGGCCCAGCTGACCGGCGCCGCCGAGATCCCGACCGCCTTCTCGATGGTGACGCACCGAGCGGCCCGGGTGCTCGGCCTGGACGGTACGGAGTACGGGATCACCGAGGGCGGGCCCGCCTCCTTCGTGCTGCTCCCCGCGCCCTCGGCCGAGGAGGCGATCCGGCGCCAGGTGCGGCCCCGGTACGTCGTCTCGCGCGGCACCGTCCTCGCCGAGACGCCGCCCGCCCCGACCAGGCTGTCCTGGCCGGGCGAGGCTCCGGCCGACATCGACTTCGCCAGCACCTACGCTGGGGCCCCATGACGTGGACACTGGACACCGACTCCGCCCGGGCCGCCCTCGACATCGCGTCGGAGTACGCGGACCCGGCGCTGCTCCACCACTCCGTGCGCTCGTACGCCTTCGGGGCGCGGTACGCGGCCGACCGCGGTCTGGTCTACGACGCGGAGCTCCTGTGCGTGTCGGCCCTCCTGCACGACCTGGGACTGACGCCGCCGTTCGACAGCCACACCCTGCCCTTCGAGGAGGCGGGCGGGCACGTGGCCAATGTCCTGACGGCGGGCCTGGGCTGGACGGCCGCCCGCCGGGCCCGCGCCGCGGAAGTGATCGTGCTGCACATGCGGGACGACGTCACCGCGGCCGAGGACGTCGAGAGCCATCTCCTCCAGGTCGGTACCAGCGCGGACGTGTCGGGGCTGCGGGTCGCCGAGTTCGATCCGGAATTCACGGCCCGCCTGCTGGCCGACCACCCGCGGGCCGGTTTCGGGGAGTCCTTCCTGGCTCTGGTGGAGGACCAGGCGCGGCGCAAGCCCGCGTGCGCGGCGGCCCGCTACGTCGCGGGGGGCGCGGCGGCCCGGATCGCGGCCAACCCGCTGGACGCGTGAGGCGGCACACCCGTGCCGCCGGGTGTGCGCCGCGGTGCGGCGGGCCCGAAACGCCGACAGGGCCCGATCCGCGGTGCGGATCAAGCCCTGCAACAGCCTCGTGCCGCGGCTTCGCCGCCCAGCCGGTGGACTAGGACCAGCCCGGGTCCAGCTGCGCCAGCGGCTTCGGGGCCGACCAGCCCGGATCCGCCAGTACAGCGGTGTTCGTGGACTGCTGCTCGGTCTGCTCCCCGGTGTTCGTGGCGATGACGGCGAGGGCGGCGGCGGTGACGAGGACCAGGGAGGCGAGCTTGCGGCGCATGGTGGGATGCCCTTTACGGATCGGCGTGAGCGGCTGTTGTTTTGGCCGGTTCGTTCGTCCCGGCGTGCAGCCATCGTGTCCAGGCGGGGCACCCCCTGTCGCGGATTTCGAGTGGCACAAAGAGATCTGACACATCCATGCCACAGAGCCGGGTCCACAAGGGCTCCGACGCGGTACTTTGTGCCTGTCGCACCCGCCGGGCTCGCGGCCGGTACGGACATGTCCGCGTAATGGACGGTGTTTGTGCTGGCGGAGCGCGGTCAGGAGAATCCGGGGTGCGTGATCGACCTCGGAGTGGCGCCGCCGAGACCCGGACCGAGTCCGAGCCTCACCCCGCCGCCAACGCTGCCGGTATCCGTCCTTCGCCGCTCCGAACCGCGAGCTGGGGGGCTCCTGTTGCTGCTTTCTCTTGGACTGACGGAGCGCTCCGACGCTCTTTACCGACTGATACTCAAACGGCCGGATCTCGCGGTCACCGACGTCGCCGCGGAATTGGGGCTTCCGGACGACGAGGTACGCGAGGACCTGGCCGAGCTCACCGAGCTCTCACTGCTGACGCCGTCCTGGCGCACCGGCGGTCAGCTGCGGGCGGTGAACCCGAAGGCGGCCCTGGACTCGCTGCTGGCCCACCAGCAGGCGGAGATCGCCCAGCGGCACCGGGTGCTCGCCGAGAGCCAGGCCGCGGCCAGCCAACTCCTGTCGCGTTACGCCGAGTTCCACCCGGCGCAGCCCACGAACGAGGCGGAGCGGTTCCAGGGGGTGGACGCGGTCCGGGCCAAGCTCGCCGTGCTCAGCTCCCGCACCCGCCGCGAGTCGATCTCCTTCCACCCCGGCGGCCCGGTGCCCGCGTCGCAGTTCAAGGCCAGTGAGCCGCTCACCGAGGACCTCATCGCGCGCGGCGTGAAGATCCGCACCATCTACCAGGACTCCATCCGCAACGACGTCGCCAGCCTCGACCACGCGCGCTGGCTCACCGAGCGCGGCGGCGAGGTGCGGACCGTGCCCGCGCTGCCGATGCGGATGGTGATCTCGGACGGCGAGTCCGCCCTGATGCCGATCGACCCGACGGACAGCGCCCAGGGGGCGGTGCTGCTGCGGGAGCCGGGCGCGGTCGCCGCCTTCTGCGCGCTGTTCGAAGCGGTGTGGGAGACGGCCACCCCCTTCGGTGCCCCGCCGCGCCGCCGGCTGGACGACCCGGGCTCGCAGCCGCGCGAGCTGCTGCGGCTGCTGGCCCTCGGCTACACGGACGAGGCCGCCGCCCGGCGCCTGGGGATCTCCCTGCGCAGCGAACGGCGGCTGATCTCCGAGCTGATGGAGAAGCTGGACGCGCAGAGCCGGTTCCAGCTCGGGCAGCGCGCGGTCGAACACGGCCTGCTCTGACGCCTGTTGGGCGGGCGGGGGCGGGTTCGGACCCCGGGCGCCGGGTCGGCGCTCGGGTCGGGTACGTCCGTCAGCAACCGCAGTTGTCGCCGGTGACCGGGGCGGTCAGCGGGTCCGGGGCGGAGCGGCGCTGACCGTGCGCGTCCTCCACGGTGAAGCCCTCGCGGGACCAGTACTCGAATCCGCCGAGCATCTCCTTGACCCGGTAGCCGGCGGAGGCGAAGGCGTGCGCGGCGCGGGTGGCGCCGTTGCAGCCGGGTCCCCAGCAGTAGGTGACGACGACCGTGCCCGCCGGCACCAGCTCGGCCGCGCGGGCGGCGATGTCGTCCGTCGGCAGGTGCACGGCCCCGGGGATGTGGCCCTGCTCCCAGGCCTCGGCGCTGCGGCTGTCGACGACGACGAAGCCCTCCGCACCGGACTCGACGTCGGCGTGGACGTCGGCGACGTCGGCCTCGAAGGTGAAGCGGCGGTGGAAGTGGGCGGCGGCCTCGGCGGGGTCAGCGGGCGGAACGCGCAGCACCTTCGAGGGGGCGGTGACGGTGGTCATGGCGGGTGGGCTCCTTGCGGGGTCGGGGGCGGCGAACGGCCGCGACGGCGATGAAGAGGTAGATGGCCGCGGTGGCGGTACCGGGGCCGATGAGCAGAGCGGGTGTGCCCCACCCGGCGAGCCGGGCGAGGAGCAGTGCGGCGAGTGCGACGGCCGCGCCGGCGAGGATCCCGGCGCGTTGGCCGGCCGCGGTCAGCTCGCTCCAACGGGCGCCTGTGGCAAGCAGGTTGGTACGGCAGTAGGTCCAGCAGACGGCGGCGGAGGCGAGGCCGAGCACGAGGAGCACCGCCGGGTGCGGCGCCGGCAGCCAGCCGGCGGGCCGCAGCAGCAGTCCGTACAGTCCGGCGGCGAGCACGAGGCCCAGCAGGGTGGCGCCGAAGTGCTGTGCGGGCGGGGCCGTGCCGGCGGGTCCGGCTTCCGGGCCGGAGACCGGACGCGGGCCGCTCCCGCCCGTTTGGCGCAGGGCGGGTACCGCCGACTCCAGTCCGACCCAGCCGAACAGCAGCGGTACGGTCAGCAGGACCGGCGCCCAGTCGGACGGGGCGGCGGTCGGACGGCCCAGCAGCCACCAGGCGGCCGCGAGGCCGAGGACCGCGCCGAGCCGCAGCCGGCGGGCTCCGGCCGAGAGCGGGTACGGGGTGTACGCGGCATGCCCGGCGGCGGTGGCCAGGACGGCGGCCGCCAGGGCGAACACCCCCCAACCCGACTCGTCGAAGGAGGAGTTGCCCCAACCCGAGTCGCTTCCGCCACCCCACCCCGGGCGGCCGGCCGCGAACTCGGCGGCGGCCAGCGCCACCGCGGCCTGCCCGGTGGCGAACCCGCCGAAGTAGAGCGCGGTCACCGCACGGGCGGGCGCGGGGCCCAGCCGGTCCCGGACGAACGCCACGGGCCCGGCGCGCGCGGTGCCTCCCGAGGCGGCGACCAGCAGGCACCAGCACGCGAGCCCGCCCGCCAGTACCGTCACCGTCCAGGGGTCCGCCGGGGCGAGCGCCGCCGGCAGGACGAGCACGCCCAGCCCCAGCACCGCGCCCAGTGTCCGGGCCGGGCCGGCCGCTCTCACGACAGCTCGTGGAAGAACAGCGGCGTGGAGCTCGGCAGCCGGGCGCCCTCGGCGAGCAGCCGGCCCTCGCCGTCGGCCCAGTGCGGCATCCGCGTGACCAGGTCCACCGGCAGGCCCAGGTGGCCGGCGATGAAAGCGGACCAGCCCGGCATCAGCGGCGCGGCGGCGACGGCGACGGCGGCCAGCAGCTCCAGGTGCGCGGCCAGCCGACCGGCGTACGCCTCGGCCTCGCCGGAGGCGCGCAGCAGGCCCAGCTCGCGCAGGTCCGCGTTGGCCCGGTCGACGGTGGTGGCCAGCGCGGCCGCAGCCCGCTGCGGGGAGAAGGCCTCGGCGCCGAGCGCTGCGGCGATCTCGCCGGGGAGCGCGGCGCGCTCGGCGACGAGCTCACCGGCTGGAGCGGCGGCGGGCACCACGGAGTCGAAGTCCTGGCCCAGCAGGTCCAGTACGGTGTCGGTCCAGCGCTCGATGCCGCCGGCCAGCACGGTGGAGACGGTGTCGGCGAACTCCTTCATGGAGAAGTTGTTCTGCTCGCGCTCCGGCCCGGTCAGGCACAGGTGGAAGCGCAGGGCGTCGGCGTTGACCCGGCGCAGGAACTCCCCGCCCCAGATGGCGTGCCCGCGGCTGGTGGAGAACTTCTCGCCCTCCAGCCGGTAGAACTCGTTGATGACGACCTGCGAGGGCAGGGTCAGCTCACCCTGTGCCAGCAACAGCGCGGGCCAGAGCACGGCGTGCGAGAAGGAGCAGTCGAACCCGATGAAGTTGACGATGCGTGTCTGCGGGTCGGTCCACAGTCGTTCCCATTCGCTCTTGTCGCCGTTCGCCTCGGCCAGCCGGGCGGTGCCCGCCGCGAAGCCCCAGATGCCGCTGAACCACGTGTCGAGGATGTGTCCCTCCCAGCCCTTCAGCGGGACCGGGATGCCGTAGTCGGCCTCGCGGCTGATCGGGGTCGCGGGGAGCTCCCGCTCGAAGAGGCCCTCCAGGTAGGAGATCAGCCGGGGACGCCACTCGGCCTTCGACTGGGCGTCCGCGTAGTACGCCTCCAGCCGCTCGCGCCAGCGCTCCAGCGGGAAGACGATCCGGCGCAGGGTCGTGGTCTCGGGGGTGTTCCAGCAGGCGGTGCACTTGGGGTCGGCGAGGCTGCCCGAGGTCTGCGGCAGGCCGCAGGCCTCGCAGTAGATGCCGTCGGAGGGCTCGGCGCAGAAGTGGCACGCGCCGCGCACCTCGGACTCGTACAGGTAGCGCTCGCACGGCTCGCAGCGGAAGACGGGCAGCTCCTGGACCTCCAGGGCGCCGGACTCCCACAGCTCCAGGAAGAAGCGCTGGACGAACTCGGTGTGGGTGCTGTCGGTCAGCGGACGGGTGAACCAGTCGTGGTGCATGGCGCCCATGGAGAGGGTCTCCTCCATGCGGTCGCCGAACAGTTTCGCGGTCGGGTATGCCGTGGAGCCGATCTCCGCCGCCCGGCGCGGTACGTAGGCCGAGTGCTCGTCGGAGTAGCCGACGTAGTGGACGTCGTTCCCGCGCTGGCGCAGGTGGCGGGCGAGCACGTCCGCGCCGAGGAAGGGGCCGGACAGGTGGCCCAGGTGGAGGTCGCCGTTCGGGTTCGGCGGGGCGCTGGTGATCACGTAGGAGGTCATGACGCGTGGGTTCCTTCGGGGAAGCGCAGGGAAGAGGAGTCGAGCGGCGCCGTGTCGAGCGGCGTCGTGTCGAGCGGCGGCAGCGCGTCGGAGGCGGCCGCGACGACGCGGCTGTGCGCCGGCAGGTCGTCGAGGACGATCGAGTGCGCGCCGATCCGGCAGTCGGACCCGACGGTGACCGGGCCGAGCACGCTCGCTCCGGTGCCGATGATCACGCGGTCGCCGACGGCGGGGTGGCGGCGCGAGCCCGAGGGGCGGCGCAGGTCCTTCCACCAGCCGACCGAGCCGAGCGTGACCTGGTGGTAGAGCATCACGTCCTCGCCGATCTCCACCGTCTCCCCGATCACGACCGCGGTGCCGTGGTCGATGAAGAAGCGGCGGCCGATCGTGGCGCCCGGGTGGATCTCGATGCCGGACACGGCGCGGGCCAGCAGGGACAGGGCCCGGGCGCTCACGCGGTGGCCGCGCTTCCAGAGCCAGTTCGCCATCCGGTAGGTCCACAGGGCGTGGATGTGCGGGTAGAGCAGCACCTCCGCGCGGGACCGGGCGGCCGGGTCCTTGGCCAGGACCGTGGCGACGTCCTCCCGCAGCTTGGCGAGGAGGGAGAGCGGCTTCTCGCCGTTCCCGGCCGGGTTTTCCTCACATGTGGTCATAGGGGGCCTCCGGGCGGATCGGGCGGCCCGCGAGGAACCGCTGCGGACGGTAGGGCTCCAGCAGTTCCTGGACCGCCTTGCCGGGTACGGCCCCGCCTTCGAGGATCTCCTTGGCGGCGAGCTCGGCGACGGCGGGGGCCAGCTTGAAGCCGCCGCCGCTGAAGCCGAGTGCCAGGTACAGGCCGTCGGGGCCGGCGGCGCCCACCACCGGCCGCTTGTCCGGGGTGTAGCCGTCGAGTCCGGAGCGGGTGCCCGCGAGCGGGGCGGTGGCCGCCGCCGGGACGCGCCCGGCGATGGCCTTGATCGCCGACTCCAGCTCGGCCTCGGTCAACGGCTCGACGTCGCGGCCCAGTTCGGTGTCCGGCTTGCTCGGTACGCCGAAGTAGAAGCGGTCCAGGCCGTCGGGCCGGAAGTAGCTGCCGGTGGTGTCGTCGATGCAGGTCGGGACGGAGGAGGCGGAACCGCGCCGGCCCGCGCCGGGCAGCTCGGCCTGGGCCAGGCCGATCCGGCGGGCGACGACCGGGATGTGGATGCCCAGGTACTCGGCCGGGGCGGAGCCCCAGGCCCCGCCGGCCAGCACGACCAGCGGGGCGTCGATGCGGCCGATGGAGGTGAGTACACCGGTCACGGTGCCCGCGTGTTCGAGGACCTTGACGGCGCGGATCCCCTCGGAGGGGGAGACGCCGAGCCGGTAGGCGGCGGTGAGGAGGGCGGCGGACGCCATCATCGGATCGGCGTAGCCGCCCTCCGGCTCGTACGCGGCGAGTGCCACGCCCTCGGTGCGCAGGCCCGGGTAGAGCTCCTTCAGCTCGGCGGGGTCGATGACCTCGACGCGTCGGTAGCCGGCGGCGTCGCCCGCCCGGGCGGCGTTGTCGCGCAGGTCGTCGGCGTGGTTCTCGCCGACGATCATCACGAAGCCGGTGCGCCGGTAGCCGCAGTCGCCGCCGATGACGTCCGCCCACTGCTCGAAGACGGGCATGCTGCGGGCGGCGAGCCGGATGTCGGCGACCGACGTGTGGTGCAGCCGCAGCAGTCCGCCGGAGCGGGAGGTGGCGCCCTGGGCGTTGACCCTGCCCTGGTCGCACAGGACGATCCGGCCGAGGCCGGCGAGGGCGAGCTGGTGGGCGATGGCCGCACCGATCACCCCGCCGCCGACGACGACGGCGTCGGCGTGCGCGTGGACGATGGGGCTCATTCCGGCACCGCCGTGTCCGCGGCCGGCACGGCCGCTCCCGGGTCCTCGATGCCGAACTCGGCCGCCCACTTGGCGCGGTCGCGGGCCAGGGCGTCGGCACCGCCCCACCAGATGGTGATGAAGCGCAGCGTCACGTCGCCGTCGTTGGTCAGGTCGTGGTCCTCGAAGGGCGTGATGAAGACGGTCTCACCGGAGCGCACCCGGGTGGTCTCCTCGCCGATGCGGATCAGGCCGGAGCCCTGGACGATGAAGAACATCTCGTTCTCGTCGTGGTGGTGCAGGGTGGAGGTGGCACCGGGCGCCACGTCGACCCAGGCGCCGCCCCAGTTGGGTTCGGCGACGGCCTCGGGCCAGGGGAAGATGCGCCGACCGCTGACGTTGTAGAGCTCCTCGAAGACCATGTCGTCCTCGTGGGCGGTGAAGATGTGCATGTGTACGGTCCAATCGGGAGCGGTCAGGCGGCGACGGGCTGGCGCAGGCGGCTGCGCAGGTCACGGTGGATGGTGTCGGCCTTGGCGGCCATCTGGCTGAAGGAGGTGGCGCTGCCGATGCCGTGGCGCCACTCGGTGAGTCCGTCGAGGTAGATGCCGACCTCGCAGTCCTCGGTGGTCTCGGCGCGGTAGGCGCGGGTGACCTCGGGGCGGCCCTCGGCGTCGAGCCGCAGGTACGGGGTGAAGGCGGCGAGCGCCTTCGGCAGGGCGGCTTCGCGGTAGCCGGTGCAGATGATCACGGCGTCGGCCTCGATGAGCCCGCGTTCTCCCGTGAACACCTCCTCGGTGCGCAGGAGCACCCCGCCGTCGGCGGTCCGCTCGACCTCGGTCACCTCGGTGCGCTTGTGCATGTGGAGCCGCTGCCGGCCGGTGAACCGGTCCTGGTAGACCGCCTGGTAGAGGGCGGTGGAGACGTCCGGGTCCACGGCGGCGTAGTTGGTGGCGCGGGCCTGGGCCAGGGCGCGTTCGCGCTTCTCGTCCTCCAGCCCGTAGAAGTAGTCGGTCTCGTCGGGGAAGTACACCTCGTTGCTGAAGTGGCCGAGCTCGTACATCCGGAAGCCCGCGTGCCGCACCAGGGAGTGGATCTCGGCGTCGGGGTCCTGCGCGGCCAGGTGCAGGACGATCTCGCCCGCGGTCTGTCCCGCGCCGATCACCGCGACCCGCTTCGGCGGCCGGTCGCCGAGGGCGGCCAGGCTCGGCAGCAGCTGGGAGGCGTGGAAGACCCGCTCGCCCAGGTGCGGGCGGAACAGCTCGGGCACGTACGCCTCGTGGCCCGTGGCCAGCGCGATGTTGCGGCCGACGGAGGAGTGCAGGGAGCCGTCGCGGGTGTCCCGGCTGACGACGCGGGCGGCGCGCACCCGGCCGTCGCCGCCGGCCACGGGCTCCACGGAGACCACCTCGCGGTGGTAGTCCACGGGGCCGCGCACCTGGCGGGCGGCCCACTGCACGTAGTCCGACCACTCCAGGCGGCTGACGTAGCCGCCCATCAGCGTGAAGGGGTAGAAGCGCCCGCTCTGCTGGAGGTAGTGGGGGAAGGTGAAGCGGGACCGGGCGTCACGCGGGGTGGCGAAGTCGCGCAGGAAGTGGTGCTGGATGTCGGTGCCGGGCAGGACCAGGTTGGGCTGCCAGGCGGAGTCGGCGGCCTTCTCCAGGTAGCGGGCGGCCAGCGGGGCGCCGCCGGCCTCGTCGTCGTGGTCCTCGACCGCGGCGGCCAGCGCGATCCCGGAGGGCCCGAAGCCCGCCACGACCAGGTCCAGGGCCGCGGCGCCGTCCTCGGGGCTCCCGTGGGCGGAGTACGTCATCACACGCCCGCCTTCGAGGGCGTGGTCGCGGCCACCGCGGCGATGAGCGACTGGCGGATGATCTGCCCCGCCTGGTCGATCTGCTCGGCCGTGCAGTTCAGCGGCGGCAGCATGCGCACGACGCAGTCGTCGCGGCCGCCGAGCTCGATGATCAGACCGCGGCTGACGGCCTGCCACTGCACCCGCTTGGCGAGGTCCGAGGCGGGCTCGCCGGTCTCCGGGTCGGACAGCTCGACGCCGGTCATCAGACCGAGGCCGCGCACGTCGGCGACGTAGGGGCTGATCTCGCGCAGGCCCTGGAGGTGGACCATCAGCTGGTCGGCGCGGGCCCGGACGTTCTCCAGGACGCGGTCGCGCTGGACTACCTTCATGGTGGCCACACCGGCGGCGAAGGCGGGCTGGTTGCCGCGGAAGGTGCCGGAGTGCGCGCCGGGCTTCCACTGGTCGAGCTTCTCGTCGTAGAGGATCACCGAGGCGGGCAGGCCCATGCCGCTGAGCGCCTTGGAGGCGCAGACGACGTCCGGTTCGATGCCGTACTGCTCGAAGGCGAACCAGGTGCCGGTGCGGCCGCAGCCGCTCTGCACCTCGTCCACGATCAGCGGGATGCCGAGGCGCTTGGTGACCTCGCGGATCCGCTGGACGAACTCGACCTCGGCGGGGATCACGCCGCCCTCGCCCTGCACCAGCTCCATGATCACGGCGGCCGGCAGCGTGATGCCGCCGTTGACGTCGGTCAGGGCCTTCTCCAGGAAGGCGGCGCAGTTGACCTGGCAGCTGTCCCGCTTGAGGCCGAGGGGGCAGTTGTGGCAGTTGGAGTACGGGAAGAAGTGCACGCCCGGCATCCGGCCGCGGACCGGCTCCTTCTGCTCGACCAGGCCGGTGACGCTGAGCGCGGCCAGCGTCGCGCCGTGGAAGCCGCCCTGGAAGGTGATGATCTCCTCGCGCCCGGTGGCGGTCTTGCAGAGCTTGAGGGCCGCGTCCACGGCGTTGGCGCCGGTCGGACCGCAGAAGTGGATCCGGGTGCGCTCGCGCATCGGCTCCGGCAGCATCTTGATGGTCAGGTCGGTGAACTCGTCCTTGATCGGCGTGGGGAAGTCCAGGCCGTGCACGAACTCGTCGAGCTGGCGGTGGGCGGCGGCCAGCGGCTCGGGGTGGTTGTGGCCCAGCGAGAGCACGCCGGCGCCGCTGAGGAAGTCGAGGAAGACGTTGCCGTCGAGGTCCTCGACGTAGGAGCCTCTGCCGCGGCGGATGGCTATCGGGAGTTTTCGCGGATACGAGCGGGAGTTGGACTCCCGTCCCGCCTGGCGGTCGAGCAGCTCGGCGCTGCGCGGACCGGGCAGCGGGCCGGTGATGACCGGAGCCGTGTAGACCGGCTCGACCGGGGTGTCGATGGTGGCAGTCATGGGTTCGCGTCTTTCCGGTCAGGCGGCGGCGAGTACGGCGCTGCGGTCGGTGGCGGCCGCGGTCAGGCGGACGGTCAGGGCGTCGGCGAGGGAGGCGGCGCGCAGCGACAGCAGGCTGAAGGAGCCGGCGTCGCCGATGCCGTGGCTGGACTCGCACAGCCCGTTGAGGAAGAGCGGCGGGGTGCCGTCGGCGACGGCGGTGAGCGTGTAGTCGGCGCAGACCCGGAGCCGGCCGTCCGGTTCGGTCGCGAAGAGGTTCGCGATCGGGGCCATCAGCGGCGGGCAGAGCTCCTCGTGCGGGCCGGGGCCCATGTTGCGGAAGCCGGTGGCCAGCACCGCGAAGTCCACGGACTCGGTGCTGTGCTCGCCGGTGATCCGCTCCAGGAAGTCCAGCTCGACCCGGTCGCCGGCCTCGCGGACGGCGGTCGCCTCGTGGCTGCCGCGCAGGAACACCCGCTGCTCGCCGTCGAGCTCCTGCTCGTACATGGTCACGTAGAGCTCGCGCAGCACGTCGCCGTCGGCCGAGGAGTAGTTCGTGCCGTGCATGTAGCCGTCGAGGGCGTTCTTGCCGGCGCGGTCGGCTCGGAAGTAGTAGTCGGTGAACTCCGGGAAGTACCCCTCCTCGCTGAAGGGGCTGGTGTCCTTCAGCCGCAGCGAGTGCGAGCGGGTGTAGGTGGTGACCTTGGTGCGCGGGAAGCGGCGGCTCAGGTCGAGGGCGAGCTCCACGGCGCTCTGGCTGCCGCCGATGACGGCCACCGACTCCGGCTCGCGGCCCTCGCCGGCCAGCTCGGCCAGCCGGGGCAGGTACTGCGTGAGGTGGAAGACGCGGGGGGTGCGGACGGAGTCGTAGGGGGCCGGGACGTACGGGGTGCGGCCGGGGCCCATCACCAGGGTGCGGCCCAGGTAGCGGCTGCCGGTCATGGTGGTGACGGCGTAGACGCGCTCGCCGTTCTCCTCGACGACCTCCACGCCGGCGGCCCGCTGGCTGCAGTCGACCAGGTGCGAGAAGAAGCCCGCGGCCCAGCGGATGTAGCCCGCGTACTCCTTGCGGAGCGGGAACTCGCCCGGCACGTTCAGGTGGCGCAGCAGCCGGCCCTGCTCGTGCAGGTAGTTCAGGAAGCTGTAGCGGCTGCGCGGGTTGCGCAGGGTGACCAGGTCGCGGCTGGGGTGGTTCTGGATGTCGGAGCCGTCGAGCAGCATGCCGGGCTGCCACTCGGGGGTCGGCCGCGCCTCCAGGAAGCGGGCGGTGAGCGGGGACTCGCGCTCCTCCAGAGCGATGGCCAGGGCCAGGTTCGCCGGGCCGAAACCGATGCCGAGGATGTCGTACACCGGAGCCGCCGTGGTCGACGTGGTCGCAGTGGTGGCGCTCATCGTGTGGTGCTCCTTGCCGTAACAGTGGTCAGAGTGGGATTTCCGTCGAAGTCGATGCGCAGGCCGTCGATCCGGTCGGCCGCGTGGACCCGCTGGTCGGTGCGGTACCAGAGCGGGATCAGGGCCAGGTCAGCCATGGCGGTCCGGTCCGCGCGCCGCCAGGAGTCGGCCCGCTCGGCCGGGTCGGTCGAGGCGCGGGCCCTGGCCAGGAGGGCGTCGAACTCCGGGTTCACGTACCGGCCCTCGTTGTCGCCGTGGGCGGTGCCCTCGGCGTCGGGGGCGGTGCAGGAGGAGTGCAGCAGCGGGAAGAGCATGTTGTCGGGCGTCGGGTAGTCGCAGGCCCAGCCGGCCCGGCAGAAGCCGGTCGCCGCGATCGAGGTGCGGTGGTCGACGAGGCCGCGGGCGTCGGTGCGCAGCAGCTCGATCCGCCAGCCCAGCACCTCCTCCAGGCCCCGCGCCAGTGCCTGCACCCAGTCGTCGTGGCCGGCGCCGGTGTTGTAGGCGAACTCGATCCGGGTGCCGGGCGGCAGGCCGGCGCGCAGGGCCGCGGCCCGCGCCCGCTCGGGGTCGTACGAGGTCCAGTCGGCGTCGGTGTCGGCGGAGGCCGGGCGCGGGGTGTGCGCCTTGCCGAACCAGGGGGAGAGCAGCGAGTGCGCGGCGCTGCGGCGGCCCTGGAAGTAGGTGTCGATCAGCCCCTGGCGGTCGATGGCCGAGGACAGGGCCCGGCGGGCGTCCAGCGTGTCCATCGGGGCCTGGTGGCAGAAGGGGATCAGGTAGAAGAGGCCGGCGCCCTCCTGCTCCAGGAAGCCGGGGTGCCCGGCGGCCTCGGCGGTGCGCGCCGGGGGGATCCGGGCGTAGTCGTACACGCCGGCCAGGAAGCGCTCGTACTCGTCGTCCAGGCCGGTGACGGCGTCGAGGATGTCGATGCGCACCTCGCGGACCTCGGGGGCGGGGCCGAACCAGAGGTCGTTGCGCAGCAGCGTGATGGACTCGCCGTGGATCCAGGGGCCGGCCAGCAGGAAGGGGCCGTTGCCGATGGGCCGGTCGTTGTACTCCGGGTCGAGGGCGGGGCCCGCGACCGAGGGCACCGGGCTGAAGATGGGCTGGAGGGTCTTCAGGTCGAACTGCACGTCCGGCTCGCCGAGCTCCACCCGCAGGGTGGCGTCGTCGACCGCGGTGAAGCTGCGGACGCCGGCCAGGTGGTAGGCGGTCTCCGTGTTGGCCTCCGGGTCCAGCGCCCGCGACCAGCCGCGGACGAAGGAGTGCGCGGTGACCGGCTCGCCGTTGCTGAACACCGTGTCGGTGCGGAGGGAGAAGGTCCAGGTGGTGGCCGTCTCGTCGCTCTCCCAGGAGGCGGCGGTGGCCGGGATCAGCGCGCCGTCCTCGTCGAGGGCCAGCAGCCCGGTGAACAGGGCCTTGCAGACCAGGATTCCCTCACCTTCCTGGGCCTTGTAGGGGTCGATGGCGGTGGGCTCCGTGATTCCCATCCGGAACACGGGGTCATTGGCGTGCACGTGGGGCTCTTTCCGCGGTGGTGGGCTGGATGGCGGGGTGGACGGGCTGCCGGGGGCCGGGCCGCCGGGCGGGTCCGCGCCGGATCAGGCGGCCCGGACGGCCGGGACCACGACCACGTCGAGCCGCTCGTCGAGTTCGGCGGCGATCCGCTCGACCCGGTCGATGTCCTCGACGGACCGGTAGG
The DNA here is from genome assembly GCF_042716255.1 of Streptomyces sp. NPDC058662. NCBI lineage: Bacteria > Bacillati > Actinomycetota > Actinomycetes > Kitasatosporales > Streptomycetaceae > Streptomyces > Streptomyces sp. NPDC058662. Next base: position 37,391 of record NZ_JBHXRU010000007.1, read on the forward strand.
GGGCGGCCACCGCGAGCGATCCGGCGATCTCGTACCAGCCCTCGGGGGCGCGCCGCAGCCGGGCGCCCGTCTTGGAGGCGGGGATGTACGAGCGGAAGTACGGCGAGTGGTAGGCCTCGCCGGGGTTGTTCTTGACCAGCGTCCCCGTGCGGTAGGCGAACTTGATGCAGGTCGCGGCGCGCGGGGTGGCGGCGCGGGGCACCTCGCCGTCGGTGACCGAGGCGGCGGCCCGCTCGTCGTCGCCGGCGAGCACGGCCTTGGTGTACAGCTTGACCGCGTCGATGCCGTGGACCTCGCGCAGGTTGCGGTAGTTCTGGCCGCCGCTCATGCGGGTGGCGAACTCCACGACCCGGTAGGTGCCGTCGGTGTCCTGCCGGAACTCGGCGTTGAACAGGCAGTGCTCGACGCCCAGGCCCTTGACGATGCCCTCGGCGACGGCGACCAGGCCGGGCTCCTCCTGCGGGGTGCGGAAGGGGAGGGTGTAGAAGTCCTCCTCGAAGTACGGGCCGGGCATCTGCATCTTGTTGGTGACGCCCACCAGGTGGAAGACGCCTCCGGTGACCACCCCGTCGAGGGTGACCTCCTTGCCCGGGAGGAACTCCTCCAGCAGGGCGATCTCCGGTCCCTCGGTGGGGAAGTAGCCGCCCCACTCCGCGGCGAGGCGCTCCACGTCGGCCAGCGCCCGCTCCAGGCCCTCGCGGTCGTGGACGAGACTCACGCCGATGCTGGCGGCCAGCCCGCTGGGCTTGACGATGAAGGGGAACGAGAAGGCCTCGGCGGCGGCCAGGCCCTCCTCGACGCTGGAGACGCTCGCGAATCCGGGGCAGGGCAGGCCGTTGTCCTGGAGGAAGGAGCGCTGGAGCTTCTTGTCGCGGGAGATCTCGTCGGCCTCGGGCCGCGGCCACTGGTGGCCGAGCAGCTGGTTGGTCTTGGAGGTGACGGCGATGTCGCTGTCGTAGAAGGTGATCGCCGTGGCGATGCCGAGCCGGCGGGCCTCGGCCGCGCAGAACTCGGCGAGGGCCGTTCCCTCCCGGTCGCCGACCGGGATGACCGAGGCGAAGCGGCCGTCGTCGGAGGCCTGGGCGACGGAGGTCGCGAGGTGGATCTCCAGGCCCATCCGCTCCAGGGTCTCGATGTGCTCGCGGTGCCACGCGTACGTGTTCCGCATGATCAGCAGGATCTTCACGACTGGGCCTCTTCGGTGGTGGTGCCGGTGGTTGCGGTGGGACGGGTGACGATGGAGACCTTCTCCAGGAGCCGCTCGGCGGCGGCGACGGCCGCCTCGGTGTCGGCGCCGGTCACCAGGACCTGGCCGATGCGGTCCCAGTTGCCGCGCAGTTCGCCGACGGTGTCGCCGGGCTTGACGGTGGTCTCGATGTCGATGACCCCGTCCAGGGCCAGCGCCTCGTCCTTGCCCTGGACCTCCTCGACCGTGCCGGGCTGCGCCGACAGGAAGCGGGTGGCGGCCGACCGGAGCGGCACCGGGCGCTCGGTCAGCGCCGGGATCAGACCGAACTGCCAGGCCGGGATCCACTCCTCCAGGTCGATGCCGTAGGCAGCGATCAGGAGGTCGAAGATCCGGTCACCGCCCATGCGGTTGTGGCTCTCGATGATCTGCGGACCGGTGGGGGACAGCCGCACCTCGGTGTGGGCGGCGCCGTCCTTGAGGCCCATCGCGTCGAGGAAGAGGGAGACCGCCTCCTCGATGCCGCGCTCGACGTCCGGAGCGAGCCGGGCCGGCAGGGCGTGGCCCAGCTCGATGAAGCCCTCCTGGCCGCCCGTGAGCTTCTCGGTCACCGCGAGCACGATGTGGCGGCCCGCGAAGGAGAAGCTCTCGATGCTGTACTCGGGGCCCTCGATGTACTGCTCCGCGATGAAGCGGCCGATGTGGAAGAAGGAGCCCCACTGGAGGTCGGTACGGGCCCGCAGGGCCTCTACCGCCTCCCACGCCTCGGCGGCCTGCTCCGGTCCGTCGATCCGTGCGACGCCCAGGCTGGCGGTGGCGTCGGCGGGCTTGAGCACGAACGGGTAGCCGTGCTCGGCGCCGAAGGCGACCAGGGCGTCGGCGTCCTCGACCTCGGCGGCGGCCACGGACAGCGCCCGCACGGCGGGGGAGTCGGAGGCGGCGAGGTGGCGACGCATCGCGTACTTGTCCCGCAGCAGTTCGGCGACCTCCTCGGAGGTGTTGCCGAGCCCCAGGAGGTCGCTGATCCGGCCGGCGGGCACCAGGCCCGGCTCGGTGATCGAGGCGACGCGGGTGAACCCGTACGCCTTGTGCGCGGCCTCCACCAGGGGGCGGGTGACGTCCCAGTCGGTGTAGTCCGCGATCAGGACGGCTTCGGCGAGTTCGGCCGACTCGGGCACGAACTGGTCCTTGTGCTGGATCAGTACGAAGCGGATTCCGAGCGCCGCCGCCTTGCGCAGCGTCTGTATGCGTCCGCCGACGACGAGAAGCTTGTGTTCGGTCATGGCCAGAACTCTGCCGCATGAATTCCGGCCCGGAAATGCTTTCGGGGTGGCACAACCGTGCCCGGCATGAAAGACGCGGCCGGCCGCTTCCGCCCGACGGGACGGAGGCGGCCGCCCGGTCTGTGCCTGAGGGAGTTTCAGGTAGCATCCGGGCAGGTCAGGGCGGGGAGTCACGGGCGGTGTGCGGGCAGGAATGTGCCCGGCCGCTTCGTGCCAGCCCGTTTCCCTTCTCAAGGCGTCGGCCGGTGGGTTCCATGGTGCCCATCACCTCATCCCTTGACTAGAAGGAGCCCCTCATGGCCAGCGAGGAACCCTTGCGCCGACGATTGCGTGAACTTCCCAGAAGCGCCTGGGTCATCTTCGCTGGAATGTTCCTCATCAAATTCGGCAATTTCCTCAACGTATTCCTGGTGCTCTTTTTGGTGTCCCGGGGATATTCCGCCTTCGAGGCGGGTGTGGCCCTCGGCGTCGTCGGCGTCGGCGCCTTCATCGGAAACGCCGTGGGCGGTACGGTCGCCGACCGCTTCGGCCGGCGCACCGCCATCGCCGTGTCGATGTTCGGCAGCAGCGCCGCCACGGCGCTCGTCCCGCTCACCGACGGGCTCTTCACCACCACCGCCCTGGTCGGCGTGGTGGGCGTCTTCGCCCAGCTCTACCGGCCCGCGGCCGGCGCGCTCCTGGTGGACCTGGTCCCCGAGAACCAGCGGGTGATGTCCTTCGCCGTGCTGCGCCTCGCGATCAACGTGGGCATGGCCGTCGGCCCGCTCGTCGGCGGTCTGCTCAGCGGGATGTCGTACACCTACCTCTTCCTCGGCGACGCGTTCTTCGCCTTCTCCTTCGGCGCGCTCGCCCTCCTGACGCTCCCGGGCGGACGCCCGGTCCAGGTGCAGCCGGCGGACACCGCCGTCGAGGGCAAGAAGGCCAGGGGCGGCTACCGCCAGGTGCTGTCCGACCGCCCGTACGCGCTGTTCCTCGGCTCGATGGTCGCCGCGACCTTCGTCTACGGGCAGTCCACCGTGACCCTGCCGCTGCACGTCACCGACGCGGGCTTCGACAACAAGGTCTACGGCCTGCTGCTCGGCCTCAACGCCCTGCTCTGCGTGCTGATCGAGCTCCCGATCACCAAGCACACCGAGCGCCGCAACCCGCGCCGGGTGATCGCCGCGGGCCTGGTCCTGCTGGGCGTCGGCATGGCCCTCACGGGCGCGGCCAGTGCGATCTGGCTGCTGGCCGTGACCGTCGTGGTGTGGACCGTCGCCGAGACCGTCTACACGCCGATCGCCAACGCCTACCCCGCCGAGTTCTCCCCGCCCCACCTGCGCGGCCGCTACCAGGGCGCCGAGGGCATCGCGCACACGCTGGGCGGCGCCCTCGGGCCGGCCGTCGGCGGTCTGCTCTACGGCATCTCGGCCCCGCTCCACTGGGTGGTCCTGGCGGCCGTCGCCGTCCTGGGCGCCCTGCTCGTGCTCGGCGCCAACCCCGGCGACCGGGGCTACGTGGGCGACTCCGCGAAGGCCGCCGAGGCCGAAGCCGAGGCCGAAGCCGTGGCCGAGGCGGATGCCGCGATCACGACCGCGGCGCCGACCGCCCACGCGGCCGACGCCGGGCCCGGCTCCAAGCCCCAGCCCGCCGCCGCCAACTGACCACCCGCGCACCGGGCCGGTCCGCCGGCCCCTCCATCCACCGCACCACCGACCGAGAACCGAAAGGCACATCCCGCATGACCACGCAGACCACGGCCACGAACGACTCCGCCCCGGCGGACGCCGACGTGCACCGCATCGACATCCCCTCGGCGACCGAGGACCCGGCGGCCTACGTCACCGCGCTGCTCGACGTGGCCGGTGACCGCGACGCCTTCGACGTCCTCGCCAAGACCCCGGTCTGGGCCGCGGCGCTCTTCGCCGACCTGCCGACCGAGCTCGCCGAGACCGTCCCCGAGCCGGGCGAGTGGCCCGCCGCCTTCGTCGTCGGCCACCTCTTCGACGTCGACATCGTCTACGGGTTCCGCTGGCGCCTGGTCGCCACCGAGGACAACCCCGTCTACCCCGGCTACGACGAGCAGCTCTGGGCCCCGCTGCCCCGCCTGCCGTTCCGCCAGATGCTCGACGCCTGGACCGGGCTGCGCGCCTCCAACGTCGCGCTCCTCGCCTCGTTCTCGCCCGAGGACTGGCAGCGCACCGGCCGCCACGGAGAGCAGGGCGGCGAGACCATGGAGGTGATGATCCGCAAGGTCATCGGCCACGACATCGCGCACATCAACCAGATCTACCGGGCCATCCGCCTCGTCCGCCAGGCCGCCGGCCTGGAGGTGGCCGAGCTGGACGCCACCTACGCCTCGCTGGGCCTGCGCTGATCCCCGCCGCCGGGTCCTCCCCGTACCGAGGACCCGGCGGTGCCCCCGGGCCGCCAGGCCCCCGCCCGCGCGTCCTTTGCTCCCCGACCGGGCGCCGTCAACCGTCCGCACACCGCTCCCCCTTGGCAGACCCGACGCCCCCACCACCGAAAGCGAAGTACCCCCTGTGACCACCGTCGCCCTCGCCCCCGTCCCCGAGACCATCTCCGCGGTCGGCCCCGACCTCCGCGACCAGCTGCGCGAGCAGCGCTACGCCCTGGTGTCGGCCGCCGACCTGAGCCTCTCCCCGGAGCTCGCCGCCGCCTTCGACGGCCTCCAGGCGTCCTGGGGCCGGCTCACCCCGGACGTCCACTTCGGCGGCGCCGACCGCGCCGTGCGCACCCGCCGCTACAGCGACTTCACCTACGTACCGGCCACGGGCGAGCTGGAGCCGCTCGACCACACCGCGTACTTCCAGAGCGAGGCCATGAACTCCTTCGTCGGCGGCGTCGTGCGCCACTTCGGCGACGTCGAGGAGTCCACCCACAGGAACCCGCTCTTCCAGGCACTGGTGCGCTACGACTTCGACAACCTCCCGATCGAGGACGGCTACCGCGACGCGCAGTGGGTCTGCCAGATCCACCAGATCCGCATCGAGATCAACGCGGGCAAGTACAACGAGCTGGTCCCCGAGGGCATCCACTCCGACGGCTACCCGTGGGCGGGCCTGCACCTGATCTCCCGCGTGGACGTCGAGGGCGGCCACAGCACGGTCTTCACCTGGGACGAGGAGCCGCTCGCCAGGGGCACCTTCCTCACCCCGCTCGACACCCTGATCTTCGAGGACCGGGCGATGAAGCACCACGTCACGGGATTGAGCGCGGCCGAGGACAAGGGCGGCTACCGCGACGTCCTCGCGATCTCGTTCTCCCTGCCCGGATCCCCCTACGAGACACTCGTCTGATGAGCGCCGCAGCCCTGGCCCTCGCACCGGACGAGGTACCGGTCCGGCAGGTCTCCGAGCCGATGAGGCCGTCCGACACCGCCCAGGTGATCGGACTGCTCAAGGCCGCTCCGTCGGCCGCCTACTGCGAATGGGAGGACGAGCGCCTGCTCGGCGCCCACCTCGCGCACTCGTCCGACCTGTGCCGGGTCGTACGCTCCTCCTCCGGCGAGGTGGTGGCGGCGCTGGTCGCCGGCTCCTACGGCGTACGCGGCACCATCAGCCACGCGGTGGTCGATCCGGGCCACCGCAGGCTGGGGCTGGCCCGGGTGATGGCGGTCGACACCCTCACGGCGTTCCGCCGCCGGGGCGTCAACCGGATCTTCCTGGCCGTGCTCGACGGGAACGACGCCGCGACCGGACTCTGGACGGGCGTGGGCTTCCGCCCCGCCCTCGGGGAGAGGACCTTCGAGTGCGACCTGTAGCGGTCAGCGCCCCGGCCCCCGCGCCGGACACCGCCCTGGACCCGGCTCCGGACGCCGCCCCGGACCCGGCTCCGGCGGCACCGGCCGCCGGGGCCCCCTGGGCGGCCGGCTTCGGGCAGGCCGTGCCCGTGATGCTGGGCTACGTCCCGGTGGCGTTCGCCTTCGGAGTCCTCGGCCACACCGCCGGCCTGCCCTGGTGGGCGATGGTCGGCATGTCCCTCTTCGTCTACGGCGGTTCCTCGCAGTTCGCGGCCCTCCAGCTGCTCGCGGTCGGCGCCGCCCCCTACGCGATCGTGCTGACGACCTTCGTGGTCAACCTCCGGCACCTGCTGCTGTCCGCCGCGATCGCCCCGCGCCTGTCGGGATGGCGGCGGCGGGAGCAGGCGCTCTTCGCGTACGAGCTCACGGACGAGGCGTTCGCGGTGCACTCGGCGCAGTTCGCCGAACGCGGCGTGCGTCCGAAGGCCGAGGTGTTCGCCTTCAACACCGCCGTGCACGGCTCGTGGGTGGCGGGCACCCTCATCGGGGTCCTGGCCGGAGACCTGGTCACCAACGTCGAGGCGCTGGGCCTGGACTACGCGCTGCCCGCCATGTTCATGGCCCTGCTCGCGGCGGGCATCATCGCGGACCGCCGGGGGCTCGCCGTGGCCGTCGTCGCGGGCGCCGGCGCGGTGGGCCTGACCGTACTGGGCCTGCAGTACTGGGCGGTCCTCGTCGCGGCGGCCGTCGCCGCCACCTTCGGCCTGGCCATCGCACCCCGCGGGCACGACGCAGCCGGCACCGACGACGCCGAGCGGGAAGCCCCCGACACCCAAGGAGCGCCGCGCCGATGAGCGACCTCACCCTCGCCGCCACGATCGCCGGCATGGCGGCCGTCACCTTCGGACCGCGCCTGCTGCCCACGCTGTTCCTGTCGGCCGCCGCCCTGCCGGCCCCGGTGGTGGTGTGGCTCCGGCAGGTGCCGCCCGCCGTGATCGCCGCCCTGCTGGCCCCCTCGCTGTTCGCCCCGGCGGGCGAACTGGACCTCGGCTTCGGCAACCACGGGCTGTGGCTCGCGGGCCCGACCCTGCTGCTGGCCTGGCGGACCCGGAACTTCTACCTGACCATCGCCTTCGGCATCGGATCACTCGCCCTGCTCCGCATGCTGACCGGCTGAGGGCAGGGTGCGCCGGCGCGGTCCCGACGGCCCCTACGCGAAGGGCCCGACCCGCGCGCGGCGCGGACCGGGCCCTGCGTACGGCGGCCGCCGGCGTCCCGGCGCCCCGGTCAGCCCTTGAGGCCGGCCATCCAGGCCTCGACCTCGTCCGAGGTCCGGGGCAGGGCGGCCGACAGGTTCCGGTTGCCGTCCTCGGTGACCAGGATGTCGTCCTCGATGCGGACGCCGATGCCGCGGTACTCCTCGGGCACGGTCAGGTCGTCGGGCTGGAAGTACAGGCCCGGCTCGACGGTGAGGCACATGCCGGGCTCCAGCGTGCCGTCGACGTACGCCTCACGTCGGGCGACGGCGCAGTCGTGGACGTCCATGCCGAGCATGTGGCCGGTCCCGGTCATCGTCCAGCGGCGCTGGAGGCCGAGCTCCAGGACGCGCTCGACGGGGCCCTCCAGGAGCCCCCACTCCACCAGCTTCTCCGCCAGCACGTGCTGCGCGGCATGGTGGAAGTCCACGTACTTGGCGCCCGGCTTCACGGCCTCGATGCCGGCCGACTGGGCCTCGTACACGGCGTCGTAGATCTGGCGCTGGATCGGCGAGAACGTGCCGCTGATCGGCAGCGTGCGGGTGATGTCGGCGGTGTAGAGGGTGTGGGTCTCCACTCCGGCGTCGAGCAGCAGCAGGTCGCCCGGTCGCACGGGGCCGTCGTTGCGGACCCAGTGGATGGTGGTGGCGTGCGGGCCGGCGGCGCAGATGGAGCCGTAGCCGACGTCGTTGCCCTCGACGCGGGCGCGCAGGAAGAAGGTCCCCTCGATGTAGCGCTCGGAGGTGGCCTCGGCCTTGTCGAGGACCTTCACGACATCCTCGAAGCCGCGCACGGTGGAGTCGATCGCCCTCTGCAGCTCGCCGACTTCGAACTCGTCCTTGATCAGCCGCAGTTCGGAGAGGAAGACGCGCATCTCCTCGTCGGTCTCGGCGACCGCCTTGTCGGCCAGCGCCGCCTCGACGCCGGCGTCGTGCCCGCGCACCACCCGCACCGGGCCCCCGGCCGCGCGCAGGTGCTCGGTGACGGTCCGGACGTCCCGGCAGGGGATCCCGAACAGGGCCTCGGCCTCGGTGAGGCTGTGCCGGCGGCCCGCCCACAGCTCGCCCTGGCCGTCGAGCCAGAACTCGCCGTTCTCCTTGTTGGAGCGCGGCAGCCGGTACAGCAGGGCCTCGTGGCCGCCGTCCGTCGGCTCCAGGACCAGGACCCCGTCCTCCTTGACGTCACCGGTGAGGTACGCGTAGTCCGTGGCCGCCCGGAAGGGGTACTCGGTGTCGTTCGAGCGGGTCTTCAGGTTGCCCGCGGGGACGACGAGGCGCTCGCCGGGGAACCGCGCCGACAGCGCGGCACGGCGGGCGGCGGTGTTGGCGGCCTGGGCGATCGGCTCCAGGTCGGCCTCGGTGTCGGCCCAGCCGGACGCCATGTTCTGCGCGAGCTCCTCGGAGACGCCCCGTGACAGGCCGTTCTTCCGCTGCTTGACGGTCTGCTCCTCGGCTGCGGCCTCTTCCACGGGTTCCTCCTTGTATGGCGAACTGATGTGCGCCGTCCATCATATGGACCGGCGGTGTAACGGAAAGGCCCGCCGAGGGCCCCCGCGTACGCTGTCACGCCCTGTCCGTCCTGAGTACCGCACACGGGAGAAAGACGCATGACACTGCGCCACGTCGGAGACAACGAGTACGTCGAGGAACACGGCGGGGACTACGAGGACTTCACACCCGGAATGGTGATCCGCCACTGGCCGGGCCGCACCATCTCCGAGGCCGACAACACCTGGCTGACGCTGCTGACCATGAACCAGCACCCGCTGCACTTCGACCGCCACTACGGCGAAGGCGCCGAGTACGGCCAGATCCTCGTCAACAGCGGGATAACCCTCTGCCTGGTCGGCGGCATGACCGTGCAGGCCCTGTCGGCCCGGGCCGTGGCCAACCTCGGCTGGGACAAGGTCCGCCTCAAGGACCCGGTGTTCGTCGGTGACACGCTGTACGCGACGAGCCGGATCCTCGGCAAGCGGCTGTCCGCGTCCCGGCCGGGGCAGGGGATCATCACGGTCGAGACCACCGGCACGAAGTCGACCGGGGAGGACGTCATCGTGTTCGAGCGGTCCTTCATGGTGCGCTGCCGCGAGGCCGCCTGAGTCAGCCGGCGGCGCTCGCGGCCTCGTGCAGCGCCGCCGCCGCGGCCGTGTCCTCGATGGCCATGCCCACGCAGCGGAACACCGAGATACGCCCGCCCGCCCCGGAGCGCCCGCCCGGGGCGGGCCCGTCCACCAGGGTGCCCAGCTCGTGCAGGGCGCTCTCGGTGATCAGTCCGGCAGCCAGCGCGGCCCGTACCTCGCCCGCCTCCGCGACCGCGGCGGCCCGTTCCTCCACCATGACGAAGGCGTCCGCCAGCAGGGCCGGATCGACCTCCAGCGCGTCCTCGTGGGTCCCGCCGATCACGTTGACATGCGCCCCCGGCGCCACCCACTCGGCCGCCACCAGCGGGGTCCGGCCGCTGGTGGAGGTCGTCGTGCAGACGACCTGGGCGCCGGTGACGGCCTCCTCGGCCGTGCCGCAGACCGTCACCGAGACCGGGCCCGGGGACGTGTCGCGGATCCACCGCGCGAACTCCTCCGTACGCGCCGGAGTGCGCGAGAACACCCGCACCGTGCGGATCGGCCGGACGGCGGACACCGCCCGGACCAGCGCCCGCGCCTGCACGCCCGCGCCGATCACGGCCAGGTCCCGCGCGTCCTCGGGCGCGCACAGCCGGGTCGCGAGACCCGCGACCGCGCCGGTACGCACGGCCGTCAGCTCGGCGCCGTCCAGCAGCGCCGTGATCCGGCCGGTCTCCAGGTCGGTCAGCACGACCACGCCGTGGATCAGCGGCAGCCCGCGCTCCGGGTTGTCCGGGGTGAGCGTGGTGATCTTGACGCTGCCCACCCCGCGCCGCTCCCAGACCGCCGTCCCGGCCAGCAGCTCCCGCTGCGGGCCGTGGGAGACGACGGTCCGGGGCGGGGACGAGGTCCGCCCGGCCGACAGGTCGCCGAACACGTCGGCGAGCGCGTCGATGACGCGCAGCAGCCGCTCCGGCCCCGCCATCCGCTCGGCGCCGATCATCAGGGGGCCGGCGGCCGGTCGGCCGGTCGTCGCAGGGGCGCTCACGCGGCGGCCGCCTTCCTGGCCCCCAGTTCGGCGACCACGTCCACGATCAGGTCCTCCTGCCCGGCGATGGCCTGGCGCCTGCCGAGCTCGAAGAACACGTCGCGCGGGTCGACCCCGGCGCGCGCGGACAGGTCGAGCACCTGGTGCTTGAAGCCGGAGAACACCCCGGCCAGACCGCTGACGATGCCCACCGAGCCGGTCACCGGCGGCGCCGGCATGAGCTCGCGCTCGGCGAACTCGGCCGCGTCGAGCAGCCCGTACAGGTCGATGCCGGTGCGGAAGCCGCTGCGCTCCAGTACGGGCACGAGCACCTCCAGCTGGGTGTTGCCCGCGCCGGCGCCGAAGCCGCGCGCGCAGCCGTCGATGATCGTGGCCCCGGCCCGGGCGGCGGCCACCGAGTTGGCGACGGCCATGCCGAGGTTGTTGTGCCCGTGGAAGATCACCGGGACTCCGGGCCCGACCGCCTCGGCGATCGCGCCGATCCGCTCGGTGACGTCCTCGGGCAGGAAGTGGCCCGCCGAGTCCATGATCCCGACCGCCCGGGCCCCGTACCCGACGACGAGCGCGGCGTGCTCGGCCAGCTCCGCCGGCGTCGCCATGTGGCTCATCATCAGCACGCAGTGCGCGTCCGCACCGGCCTCGCCCAGGAAGCCGAGGTGGCGCTCGGCCAGCGAGGTCTCGGTGCAGTGCACACCGATCCGGATCACGTCCGCGCCGTGCGCGACCGCCTTGCGCAGGTCGTCCGAGGTGCCCCAGCCGGGCAGCATGAACACGCCCATCCTGCTGGTGCGCAGGGCCTCGCGCACGGTCGACAGCATCAGGTCGTCGCTGACGGCGGACCGGCCCACCTGGAGGGAGGAGGCGCCCAGGCCGTTGCCGTGCCCCACCTCCACCACCGGTACCCCGGCCGCGTCGGCCGCCTGCGCGTACCCGCGCAGCGCGGAGACCCCGAGCTGGTGGCGGACCGCGTGCTGGCCGTCGCGCAGCGTCGGATCGTGGATGACCACGTCGCTCATCGGTACGCCCCCGTCCCGGCGGCCGGGACGAGCCGGGCCGCGTGCTGCTCGGCGACCATGACGGCCGCCGAGTTGATGATGTCCAGGTTCCCCGCGTACGCCGGGAGCACGTCGCTCTCGGCGGTGACCTCCAGCGAGACGACGACACGGTCGCCGTCCACCGCGCAGCCGAGGACCTCGTAGCCGGGCGCGAAGGCGCGCACCCGCTCGGCCGCCTCGGCGACCACGGCGCGCACGGCCCGCTCGTCCGCGCCGGGGACGACCGCGTGGACGGCCGTGCGGAAGGTCGCCGGGGGCACGGCCGGGCTGATGTTGAGGATCGCCTTGGTGTCGCGGACCCCGGAGAAGGTGGCGATGGCGTGCTGGGTCGTCGCCACGTACTCGTCGAGGTTGAGGCGGGTCGCGCGGCCCGCGATGCTGCTGGCCACCGTGGAGACGACCTCGATGTACTCCACGTCGAAGTGCTGGGCGAGCGCGTGGGCGATCGGGCTCGACGCCTGCCCGCCGCAGCTGATCATGCTGACGTTGCGCGCGGTCGGCGCGCCCGTCCCGGTCACGGTCGGCACGACCATCTGCCCGACCCGGCTGGGCGTCAGGTCGATCAGGAGCGTCTCCAGCGGCTGGAGCAGCCGCCAGTGCTCGGCGTGCGACATCGCGTTCGTGGCGTCGAAGACCACGGCGAAGGGGGTCGGGGCGGAGACGACGGCGTCGATCCCGCCCGCGGTGGTCGGGTAGCCGAGGGCGGCGGCGTGCCGCAGCCCCGCCGACTCCGGGTTGCGGCCGGCGACCAGCGCGCACTCCAGTACCGGGGACCGGTGGATCTTGCTGACCAGGTCCTGCCCGATGGCCCCGGTGCCGATGACGGCGACGCGTACGGGCGGCCCGGTGCGGCGCCCGGAAGCGGTGCCGGTGCCGGTGCCGGGGCCTGTGGCTGTCCCGGTGCCCGGGCCCGTGGCGGTGCCGCCGCGCGGCCCGGTGGCCGGTACGCCCTCAGTGACGGTCATCGCCGGCCTCCCCGCGCTCGTCGCCGTCCCCGCCGTACTTCCCGGCCCAGGCATCCCCGAGCGCCACCGCGGCGCGGGCCATCCGGGCGAACGGCGGGCCCACCATGTTCCCGTCCAGCACCGCGATCCCGCCGTCCGCCGCCCGTACCGCCTCGGCGACCCGGCGGGCCTCCGTCAGCTTCTCCGGGCTGGGCCGCAGGGCCCCGTTGATCGCGTCCAGCTCGCTCGGGTGCACGGTCGCCTTGCCGTGGAAGCCCAGCTCGCGGATCCGGTCGAGCTCCTGCGCCAGTACCTCCGGCTCGGACAGCCGGTAGTTGGCGGTGTCGATACAGGCGGCGCCGTGCCGGGCGGCGGCCAGGGCCATCGCCTGCCGGGCCGCGAGCAGCCCCGCCCAGGTGATCTCGATGGCCAGGGTGGCCGCCAGGTCCGCCGAGCCGAACAGCAGCCCGTCGCTGACCTCGGCGATCGCGTCGATGCCGGTCACGCACTCGACGGTCTCCACGGTCACGTAGATCTCCGGGTGCGATCCGGCCGCGGCCAGGGTGTCGCGCAGCAGCGTCACCTCGACCGCTGAGCGCACCATCGTCATCACGACGATGCCGGGCGCGACCGGCGAACCGGTGAGCAGCACCAGGTCGTGCACCGCCTCGACCGTGCCCAGCTCGTTGACGCGCACCGCGGTGCGCGCCGGGTCCGGCGCCTTCTCCAGAGCCTCGCGGCACACCAGTCGCGCCGCGGCCTTGGCCGCCGGTGGGACGGAGTCCTCCAGGTCGATCAGGTGCACGTCCGCGTCGTACGACCAGGCCTTGACGACCCGGTCCAGCGACAGCGCGGGCGTGTACAGGATGCTGCGCGGGATCGCCCGGGCCGCGCCCGTCATCGGGCCACCCCGTCTGGCAGCGGCGGGACCGCCGTCTCGGCGCCCACCTCGGCGAGCACCGCGCACAGCTTGCGGACCTGCTCCTCGGTCTGGCCCGCGCGCATCATGACGCGGAGCCCGGCCGTGCCCCGCGCGACGATCGGGAAGAACACGGGCGAGACGTAGAAGCCGGCCTCGAACACCCGGCGGCCCGCCTCGATCACCGTGGAGTCGCTCATCGGCACGAGCCGGATCGGGAAGGTGCTGCCGGCCTGCTCGGTGCGGATCAGCGAGTCGAAGAGGGAGATGTTGCGGTAGAGCTTGTCCTGGAGGTCGGTCAGCTCGGAGGTCCGGTGGATCTCCGCCGACGCCAGGCCCGCGCCGACCGCGGGGGTGTTGAGCAGCTGCGAGTAGTTCAGGGCTCCGCCGAAGCGCTCGATGATCCGCAGCGTCTCCTTCTCGTACCCGTCGAGCACGATCGCCGCGCCGCTGGTGCCGAAGGCCTTGTTCAGGGTCATCACGACGATGGTGCGCTCGTCCAGGACCGGGCTGTGCGAGCGGACGTAGCCCACGCCCCGGTTCCCGTACGCCGACAGCGAGTGGGAGTCGTCGTAGTAGACGAGCAGGCCGTACCTGTCCTGGAGCTCCGCCAGCTCCTTCACCGGCGCGTACCCGCCGAGGCTGTCGCTGCCGTCGCAGACGTAGGCGACCCGCTCGTACTTCTTGCAGGCGTCCTCGATGAAGTTGAGGTCGTGGTGCGGGGAGGTGACGACCTCGGTCTCGTCGGCGCAGACGGGCTTGAGGTTGGCCATCGACACGTGGGCGTTCTTGTCGAAGATCATCAGCGGCCGCTTGCCGTTGCCCAGGTGCCCGGAGGCGATCAGCGGCAGCAGCCCGAAGGTCGCGGTGCTGGCGGCGATGGAGCAGACCACGTGCGCGCCGAACAGCTCGCCCAGCGAGGTCTCCAGCTCCAGCATCGCGGGTATCTGCACCCGGCTGCGGGCGATGCAGTGGTCGAGCACGCCGTAGCGCCGCAGGGCCTCGATACCGCCCTCGATGACCTTGGGGTGCGAGTCGAGGTCCAGGTACGAGCAGCAGCTGAAGTTGATGAACTCGTGGCCCGCCTCGATGAACTCGTGGCTGGCGTCGGTGGTCAGGACGCCCTGGCCGTAGTCGGCGACGATGCCGGCCAGTCCGTTGCGCTCCGACATGTCCCAGAACTCGTTGCCGATCCCGATCAACTTGTCGTTGTTGCGGTAGCGGTGCGTGGGGGTGATGGACGTGAGCTCGGTCATGACGCTGCCTCTGCGGGCTCGTAGTTGTAGACGCCCTTGAGCTTGCGGAACACGGCGGTGTAGATCGCCACGCCCAGCACGTAGGGCCTGCGGAAGATCTTGGGATCGCGCAGCCAGAAGTTCATGTTGATGTTCATCTCGTCCAGCGACTCGGCCTGGTGCCACCAGCCGAGCGGGAGGTAGAGCATCTCGCCGGGCTCCAGGATCAGCTCCCGGCGCTGGGCCAGCTTGGAGGCGAGCTTGGGGTAGCGCGCCCAGTCCACGTCGTCGAAGTCGAAGACCTGCGACTTGTCGCCGAAGCCCTGCTTGAGCGACCTCGGGTAGTACTCCCAGAAGCCGGGGGGCGCCAGGACGAACCGCTTGCGGCCCTCCAGGGCGATGTTGAAGTTCTCCAGCTCGTCGAAGTGGCTCTGCGTGAACACCCCGCGGTGGCTGATCCACAGGTTGGCGGCGTTCATCGCGCGCCGGTAGTCGAAGAGCTTCTCCGCGTCGAAGCCGAGGATCGCGTTGACGTCCGCCGGGCTGTTGCGGAAGTTCGACACGATGCGGTTCCACGTGCCGGGGTCGCCCTGGAGGTCGGCGTCCTCGAAGAACTCGCGGAGCCGGATCTCGCGGGTGGTCCACCGCTGCGAGTTCTGCTTGTTGCTCGGCTCGGTGAACAGGGTCACCATCATCTCGCCGAGGCGCTCGGCCACGCCGTCCCGGCCGAGGCCCTGAGACCCCTTGGGCAGGGTGATCACCACCGGGACGTCGGCCCGGATGAGGGCCGAGCGGCCGAAGGCCATGAACTCGTCGAACGAGATGCGCGGGACGGGGAGTCCCCCGAGAGCGCCTCGCTCGTCGGCGGGGTGTTCTCTGCTCACAGCTTCAACCCTCACTTTTCTAGTGGTGCCATGTCCGATGCCGGATCCGGAGCCGGCTCTCCCTTCCGCAGGGCCCGCTGGCCCGCGAGGCTCAGGGCCAGGGCGAAGGCCCCGCCCGCGACCCCCGCCCACGCCGCGTGCGTGAAGTCGCCGGCGTCGGCGAGCTGGCCGCCCGCGGCGGTGCCCGAGGCGATACCGAGTGCCCCGGCGCTGGTGAGCCAGGAGAAGGCCTCCGAGAGCGAGCCCTTGGGAGCCAGTGATTCGAGCAGCGTGCTGCCCCCGATCAGCGCCGGGGAGATCGCGATCCCCGCGACGACGGCGCACAGGGCCATCACCGGGGCGGAGTCCGCGAAGACGAGGGGGACCGCGCCGACGGTCAGCAGGAAGGTGGTCACCGACAGCAGCCGGGCTTGCGGCAGCCGCCAGTTCACCGCCCCGTAGGTCACGCCGGCGATCAGGCTGCCCACCGCGATGAGCGAGATCAGTACGCCGGCCAGCCCGGGCGTGCCCCGCTCCTCGGCGAACGCGATCATCGTGACGTCCACCGCGCCGAACTGGAACCCCATCCCGGCGTAGGCGAGCGTCAGCACCCACACACCGGGAACGGTGATCGCGCGCCGGGGGGTCCGGCCCGGTTCCGGCTGGTGCCGGGCGGGCTCGGAGCGGCGGTGCAGGGCGACGAACACGGAGCCGACCGCGGTCATCGCCAGGCAGACGACCAGTCCCGCCGCGGGGTGCACCGCCGACGCCAGCACGGTGACCAGCAGCGGTCCGAGCAGGAACATCGTGTCGTCGAGCATCGACTCCATGGCGTACGCCGTGCGCAGCGCCCCCTGGTCGACCATCACCGCCCACCGCGCCCGCATGAACGAGGTGAACGACACCGCGGTGCACCCGGTGGCGACCGCCGTGACGACCAGGACCCACAGCGGGGCCTCCAGCACGATCGACACGAGCAGCAGCGCCATCCCCGTGACGTGCGCCAGGCACGCCGTGAGCAGCACGCGCCGCTGACTGTGCCGGTCCGCCATCCGCCCGAGCACCGGGCTGGCCACGCCCTGCGAGACGAGCATCGCCGCCGCCACGATCCCCGCGTTCCCGAGCGAGTCGGTGACGGCGGAGACGAGCATGAGGATGCTGATGGCCCGCATCGCGATGGGGAAGCGGCCGATCATCCCCCAGAACGCCAGTGATCCGGCGCCCGGCGCTCTCAACAGCCTTAAGTAGGACCCCAGTCCGGAGTCGGACCCTGATGCCAGCCCCGAGCGTCAACGGTCGCGAGGGAGATGCGTCAACATCGGGCGTCGCGGATGCCGTTGCCGGGCGACGGGTCAGGGCCGCCGACGTGCGGCTCTCCGTACGGGGGGTGTTGGCCGCACCGGCGCGGCCGACGTTTGCCAACCGCCGTACTCCGTAGATCCATTCGGGCCACGACCGCCCCGCTCCGGCCCGCTGCCGCGCCATGCCGAGGACCCCCGGCCGGATGCGGCCCGATGCGGCCGGGGGAGGGCCGGGGCGGTGGCGGGGCGGGGGTCGGGGCGGCGAATCCGTCAGGTCGTCAGACGGCGACGACGCAGTTGTCGGAGCTGCGGGTGCCGAGGATGCTGACGATCCCGTCGGTCCCGTCGCCGAAGAACCGCGAGAAGACGCCCGCCGGCCGGCCGCCGAAGAGCAGCGGCCCGAAGACCGGCGCCACCTGGGCGTCGTGCGGCTCGTCCGCTCCGTCGGCGATCATCGCCAGCGTGCAGGTGCGCGGTGCCACGAACTCCTGGACGATGCTGGTGCCCGTGGCCACGGCCGCCGCCACCGCCGCCTCCCAGTCCGCCGGCTCGGTGTCCCGGCCGATGAGCACCTGCTTGCCGCTCATCCCGATGGCCTCCTTGAGCACCAGGCCGGCGCGGTGGTCCAGCGCGTACCGGACCAGGTCGACCTTGCGCTCCCCGCGCGTCGTCGACCGGTCGCCGACGATCCGGGTCCACGGCAGGTACCGGTCGACCAGCGCCCGCTCGGCGCCGCTCATCCACGGCCGCCCCTCCGACAGCATGCCCATGGTCAGCTTGCTGGACAGGAAGGTGGAGGTCTGCGTGGTCACGAGCAGGCAGCCGTTGTCCAGGGCCGCCTGCACCGGGGCCGTGTCGATCCCGAGCTCGGCCCAGTCCGGGATGGTGAAGTCCCGCAGCCCGATCGGGTAGCGCAGCTGCGGCGGGCAGTCCCAGGCCTCGTGCAGGTCCTCCGGCTCGAAGAACCGCGCGCTCAGGCCGTGGTGGTTGAGGTAGTCCGCCTGCACGTCGAAGTACCGGGTGTACCCGCCCTGGTCGCGGGCGCTGCCCAGCAGCGCGACCCGGGGCGCCACCCCGAGCTCGGCGCTCAGGTGCTTGAACATCGCGGCCCGCGCGGCGAAGGAGTCGTGGTAGGCGAAGGGCAGCCGGCCCTGGCCGTCGTCGTACAGCTGGCGCCACACCTCCATCCGGCTGTGCGTCTCCATGGTGCCGCCGAGCGCCCCGCTGACGTTGAACTCCAGGAAGCGCGGCCCGTCCGGCCCGATCACCACGTCCGGCCGGACCACGCAGTCCGCGTACCGCTCCTCGACGAAGGGGTCGTCCACGAACAGCTGGTGCTCGTTCTCCGGCATCCGGTACGCGGCCAGCCGCCCGGCGGTGGTGTTGGCGGCCTCCAGCGCGGTACGCCGTACGAGCTCCGTCAGCGCGGCACTGACCCGGAACAGCTCGGCGTAGGAGGCCCGCGGCAGCACGAGCGGCGCCGCGGGCACCAGCGTCTGGTGCGGCCACCCGATGTCCCGCATCCCGTGCCGCAGCATCTCCCGAACGGTGCCTGCGGGCGCGACGGGCTTCAGCCGCTGCCCCCCGAACCACGGATGCCCCGAAGCCCCCCGAATGCCCACATCCTCAAGCACGCCCGCCCCTTCCCCCACCACCAACAATGCGCGCCACCCTAACCGAACCCCTGTCCGACGCCCCCCAACTCCCGTCGCCGGCCCACGAACCCGCGCATGAAGCCGGCGGAGCCTGTCCGCCGCAGGACACCCGCGTCGCCACCCCGGGTGCGACGCCGGTCTCAGGAGGGCGGGAGGGTGGTGTCCCGCGCCACGACCGGCTCATCGCCCTCCAGCAGCTCGACGATACGGCGGATGTCGTCGCTGTTCTGGGGTCCGGTGATGCGGACCTGGACGCCGTTCCGCTCAAGCTTGATCAGGACGGGCGCGTCCTCGCGGGGGGCCGCGCGGAACAGGGAACGGATGGCAAGCCAAAGGGCCGGCACAGCTGAGCTCGCGGCGACGACGATGCTGATGCTTCCGAAAACGTTGCTCACTTCGCCTGCTCCCATTCCACGATCAGGGCGCTGGAGCCGGCCGTCACGACTCCGCTTGCGAAGAGCACGACCGAGTACTGGGCAACCGAGGCTCCATCGACGCTGTTGGGCGTCTGCGACGCGAACGAGACGAAGGCGAAGAGCCCAGCGGTGGCCACCGCAAGAAGGATGTTGAGGCAGACCAGAAAGCCAAGCACATTGGTGATCCCGGTGTGAGAGCCCTTCCTCGTGATGATCTGACCCGCTGCGGCCGCTGCCAGGCTGGTGGTCACGATCAACAGTTCTCCCCGACCGAGCAGCTGTGTCAGTGTCATGCCACTGCGGACCAGGGTGTTCATCACAAAGCAGAGGGCGATGGGCAGCACACCGAAGAGGACGCCGAAGAAGAACCAGTGCTGGAGCTTGGGTCCGACCACGGTCCAGCGGGAGACGGGTACCGGCGAGGGCGAGGGCGGTGAACCGGCCTGAGGCGGCTGCGAGGTGGTGGTCGTCGTAGCGGAAGCTGGTGTGCTCGCTGACGGGGACAGCGAACCGCTGCTGTCATCCGTGCCGGCGCCGACACCTGTGGGACCGGGCAATCGCGGCCTCCTTGGTGCTCTACCGGGTCGCGTCAGTCTGTGTGCCCGGGCTGTAGACATGACTAGCCCATGGACTATGTACCGCGCGGGAATTCGGCATGATCGGTGCGGGTAAATGCGCGTGGCGCGCGGTAGTGCACGGTCTCCCCGCGGGGCATTCGGGCGCGGACTTGGAGCGCACACGCGACCCGGCGTGGACGCCTACGCCGAGTCACGATCGGCACCCGGACGTCAAGGCCCGTCCTGTTCAGGAAGGGTTCAGACGGTCGGCGTTCGGCCCGCTGACGACCCCTCCCGCAGCAGTTCGGCCTCTGGGCGGTCCTCCGTCCGGGCTGCGGCCTCGTCCAGCACGTTGCGGAAGGTCCGGATCTCTTCATCACTCTTCGTAGTGGATGTGCGCGTTCAGGCGAACCCAAAGGCCATTGGGAGGAGTTCCGTCCTCTGTAAGGACACTCCCACAGAAGGGCGACCAGACATGGTCAGCCACCTCGCACGCCGCGTCACGACCGCCATGGCCACCGCGGCCGCGCTCGCGTTAATAACCCCGGCGCAGGCACACGCCGGCGCCATCGGCTCCACCCCGGTGGCGACCTTCGACTACCAGGTCGGGGGAGTCACGATGAAGGTCCCGACGGGTTGTATGTTCACCCACATCGTCCGGGCGAGGGAAAAAGATCACTTACCAGAACGCCGGCGTCGACTGCGGATTCGTCGGCGCTCTCAACGCGGGCTTCTGCAACTGGCGCGTCGACTTCACGTACGCCGATACCAACAACAAGACCTACAAGACCTCGTCCGGCAAGACCCACACCGAGTGCGAGATCCACCCCATGCGGGACAACGCTCCCCAGACGCTTCCCCGCTACGGCAAAGCTTGTGCCCACCTCCACATCAACGGTGTCCGCAGGGTCAGCCAGTGCCACCACATCACGAAGTGAGCCGCACATGACCACCCAGCCCACCCCCGAAGACCCCGCCTGGGAAGCAAAGCGCCGCCGGGCCGGCATCATCGCCTTCCTGGCCGGATCTGTCGCGTCCCTCGCCTTCTTCGCGTTCTTCCCCGGGCTTCCCCACGTCATCGACTGGGGTGCGATCCTCACGTCCCTCGCGGTCGGCGCACTGACCCGCTGGGCATACCGTGCGCGGACCGCGAAGAGCCGGCTCTCCCCGAAGTAGCTGCGAACGGCCTTCCGAGCGGGTCCGCCCCCTCGACGCGGCGATCTATCGGTAACGCTCTGCTCGCAGTGCTCACCACGGTGTGGGTGGCCGGAGGCGCGCCCGACGATGTTCAGGCCGATCTGGCCTGCCTTGAAGGACCGGCCTCGGTCGTCCCCGACGACCAGCAGGCGCCGGATGTCCCGGGGACCGATTCCGAGATCGGTTCCCCCCGGGGCTCGAAGGGCACAGGCAACGCCGAACAGGGACCTCGGCGGGGCCGTGCGCACGGTCCCGCCGCCGTCCTCCGTGCCTCGGCTCTCCCCGGGCGCCCGACGCGGGAGCGGCGTTCAATGGACGTATGCGACGCAGCAGCAAGCGGAGGGGGCTGGCCGTGGTCGCCGGGCTCGCCCTGGCGGCCGGGACCGCCGCCGCCCCACCGTCGCCGAGCCCCGATGGCTTCGACGTAACGAAGGCCCTGGAGACACTGGACTCGCAGGTCCAGGACGGCATGCGGCGCACCGGGGTGCCCGGCGTCTCCGTGGCCGTGGTCCACGACGACAAGGTCGTCTACCTCAAGGGCTTCGGTGTCCGCAGCACCGATGCCCCGGGCGACAAGGTCGGCCCGGACACCGTCTTCCAGCTCGCCTCGGTCTCCAAGCCCGTGGCCTCCACCGTGCTGGCACAGGCCCTCGGCGCCGACGGCTTCGACGACCCGCTCAAGGGCGTCACCCTCAAGGACCCCTGGGTCAGTTCGCACGTCACCGCGGCCGACCTGCTCTCGCACCGCTCGGGCCTGCCGGACCACTCGGGCGACCTCCTTGAGGACCTGGGCTACGACCAGTCGTACATCCTGTCGCACCTGCGCTACGAGCTCCTCAGCCCGTTCCGCACCAGCTACGCGTACACCAACTTCGGCTTCACCGCGGCCGCCGAGGCCGTCGCCGACGCCAAAGGCGTGCCCTGGGACAAGCTCTCCGAAGACCTGCTGTACAAGCCCGCCGGGATGACGCACACCAGCTCCCGCTTCAGCGATTACGAGAAGGCGGCCGACCGCGCCCTCACCCACGTCAAGACCGACGACGGCACCTGGAAGCCGCGCTACGTCCGCAACGCCGACGCGCAGACCGCGGCCGGCGGCGTCAGCTCCAACGCCCGGGACATGGCCCGCTGGCTACGCGTCCAGCTGGGCGGCGGCAAGATCGACGGCAAGCAGGTCATCAACACCGCCGGACTGGCCGAAACCCACGTCCCGCACAGCATCAGCCAGCCGTCCGCCGAACCGAACACCCAGCCCGGCTACTACGGCCTGGGCTGGAACGTGCGCTACGACGACCACGGCCGCCTGCGCCTGAGCCACGCCGGGGCCTTCGCACTCGGCACCAACACCAACGTCACCCTGGTCCCGTCCGAGAAGCTCGCCATCGTGGTGCTCACCAACGGCGCCCCCACCGGTCTCCCCGACAGCGTCGCCCTCAATTTCTTCGACACCGCCGAGTTCGGCGAGCCCAGCCGGGACTGGCTGCCCGTGGTGGCCGAGACCTACAAGCAGCAGCTCGGCGAGGGACGCTCGACGACGGACTTCGCCAAACCGCCCGCGGACCCGAAGCCGGCCCGCGCGGACAGCGTGTACACCGGAACGTACACCAACCCGTTCTACGGGCGGGCCACCGTCACGGCCGGCCCGGGCGGCGCGCTGGTGCTGCACCTGGGACCGAAGCCGATGGACTTCCCCCTCACCCACTACGACGGGGACACCTTCAGCTTCGAGACCGTCGGCGAGAACGCCATCGGCCGCACCGCGGTGACCTTCCCCGACGGCAGGATGCGGGTGGAGTACCTGGACGCCAACGGCCTCGGCACCTTCGAAAAAGCAAAATCCAGCCCATGATTCCAGTCAGCCCGGCGCGACGGCCATGGGACGAGACCACTAAGGACGGCCGGAAGCCGCAGTCACCCGGTCAGCCACTCAGCATCAGCAAAAACAGGTCAGCCACCTACCCGTACGGGTAGGTGGCTGACCTGGTCCTACTCTGTCGGGGTGGCGGGATTTGAACCCACGACCTCTTCGTCCCGAGTCAGGGACGCTGAGTAACGGCCCGATGGGCGGCGGTCTCAGCTCGCCGGGGCGGTCACGGCTGCGTGCAGCTCCCGCACGCCAACGGCACGAGGGTGCCGCTGCGCCAACGCGGTCACGATGCTGCGGATCGCGGGGCGGTCTCTCACCTCGCCGGGGCTCGCCCGGGTGGCTTTCGCCCGAACCGGCAGCAGGCCCCGCGCCGGTGCCGCCAAGATGACGCGGGTGACGACCACGACCACAGACCTATGGCACCACTACGGCCGGGCCCGCGCCGCGCAGGACCACGCCGTCCCCGACTCCTTCCGCTGGGCCTGGGACCAGCAGGACGGGCCGGGCCCGGAAGTCCTCGGCGACCTCACCGGCAAGACCGTGGCCGACCTCGGCGCCGGCGCCGCCCGCCACGCCGCGCACCTGGCCGTGCACCACGCCCCGAACCGGATCGACGCCGTGGACGCGTCCCCGGCCCAGCACAGCACGGCCACCGCCCTGTACAACGACCTCGCCCCGCACCTGCACTTCGTCCACGCGGACGTCGTCGCCCACCTTCGCGCGAACCCGGGCGCCTACGACGTGCTTTACAGCCACTTCGGGGCGGTGGACTTCACTGACCCCCGCGAGCTGCTCCCGGCCGCCGCTGACGCGCTCCGCCCCGGTGGGCGCCTGGTCTTCTCCACCCTCGCCCACTACCTGTCAGGCAAGCCCGCGCAGCCGGACGTCGCGGCCGTCGAGGTGCCGGCGAAGACCCCGGAGGGCGAGAGCGCCACCATGCACCGGTGGGTGCTGCAGGAGCACGTGTGGACCAAGGTCCTGGACCAGGCCGGGTTCACCGACATCCGCGTCGAGGCGCTGCCCGCCGGCGACGGCCCCCGGACCGCCGCCACCCTCCTCGTCACGAGCGCCCCGCCACCTGAGACGGGGCCGGGGAATGCCGCTGCCTCGGGCCGAGTCTCCTGGGCTTCGGGGCCGCGGTGCGTTCGCGTGAGGGTCAGCTGAGGCGCGCTGGCTGCGGATCAAGGACCGGCTGCTCCTCGCCCCGCGTTCCCCGGCCCCCATCCTCGACCGGCTGTTGCAGCAGCGCGCCGCCGAGCGGTGACACCCCGTTTCAAGATCACACCCAGATGACACCCGGATACAACGCGGTCAGGGCCGGTCTCCCCGAAGGGAAACCGGCCCTGACCTGGTACTTCACTGTCGGGGTGGCGGGATTTGAACCCACGACCTCTTCGTCCCGAATTAGGTCCGAACGGTTGCTTGCCCTGTCACCCACTGAATACGTGCAGGTCAAGGGCTTGGCTAGTGTTGGTTCGCGCGGCTTGTGGGAGCCGTGCAGTGGCTGGGTTTCTCCCACGTTTCTCCCAGTCGGCTGGCTGCTGACCTCGCCCTCGAACTGGTCGAGGTTGGCCCATACGCACTGGGTTCCCCTCGCATCGCTCTCCCGGGGAACGGTGTGGCGCCGCTACGATCAACCCTGCCGGACGGCGTGCGAGGGGGGGATCGTCCGATGAGTCACTTGCCAGCGCTGGATCCAGACACCGGCCTCATGCCTCCGGGGCGTTATGCGGCGAGCCTTGATGAGCTCTATGCCGAGTTCGTCGAAGCCCTTGATTCACCTAGGCGTCGGGAACTCTGGTCTGAATGGGAGCGGCACCGCGCCGCCATCGAGGCTTGGACGGGAGAGATCACCCGCCTGTGGGTGGGGGGAAGCTTCATCAGCGGCAAGCCCGAGCCGAGTGATGTCGATGTGACCTACTTGCTGCGGGCGGAGGTCTACGACCGTCTGGACCGGGAGTCCCTGGTCTCTCTTGATGAGCTGACGGATCAACCCTGGTGCGTGGAACATTCCATGCGAATAGATGCATATGTCATCCGATTGCCGGAAGGTATGCCTTTTTGGCAGATGATGCCCAGCCTCCTGACCAGCGCTACTAGCGAGTCGTTTAGGGACATCGGGCTCTACGATGAAGTCTGGCAGCGAACCCGGACGTCTCCAGAACCGGCGGGGGAGCTGCGCCGAGGATATGTGGAGGTGCTGCTATGACGGCGCCCGCCCCGTTCCCCGACCCGGCCGACAAGGAAGCCGTGCGCCGGTGGATGCGGGAGAACAGGCGGACCGGTACGGGGACCCCCGTCCCGACCACGCCGGAGGAGTTCGCTGCTGCTCAGCGCCGCCGGCTCCTTCGGGCTGTCGATGTGCCTGAAGAGGGGGTGCTGAGGTCTCGCGTCGACTTGGCTCTCACTGGCGAGGCCACGAGCCGACACACGGTGCGCGTGTCGGTGCTGGGGCCCTTCCTCGCCAACTTTCAGGAGTCGGTCTCAGCAGTCGCGCAGGCCCTGACTGGACGGCCAACGAGTAGCGCATCGATCCCACGGAGTATCCGCGAGGCAACCGCGCTCAGCGCGTCAGCCCTGTTTCCGTCGTCCTTCGGCATCGCTGTATACGGGCCGCAGGGTGATGGGGCGGACGGGCTCTTCCCCGAGCCTGCTGGTGAAACGCGCCCCATCCTCGACAACGCGTTGGACGCTGTCCTTGACGTTGTGGATCTCTCTGAGGGTGCAGGCCAGTCCAACGAGCTGTTGGCGGAGAAGCTCGTACCTCTCGGGCAACGGGCGATGAAGCATCTCGGAGCGCTGACTGCGGGGCTTACAGAGGCAAGGTTGGGGCTACGAGTCACCTGGCACGCACCGAATCAGGAGCCGAGGCGTAGCCAGTGGAGCCCAGCCGGAGCCGAACGGGTCCGCTATCTCTGCGAGCACAGCGAGTTCGACAACGCCGAGATCATTCGCATGGTCGGCTGGCTCGGAAGTGCAAGCGCCCTCCGTGGGACTGTTGAGATCAGAACGGACAACGGGCAGGTCATCCAGGCCAGCACTGACGAGTCCCTCACCCCGCGCCTTGCGCAGTACTTCGGCAACAGGGTGGAGGCCGAGGTAGAGGTGACGAGAGTGACGTCAGCCGGAGGGCGCGAGCGGCGCATCTTCGCGATCCTCGGGTTGAGTAATCTCTAGTTCGCGCGTGTCAGGACGTTCCTCCAACCGCTGATGGCATTCATGCGTCGCCTGCAAGATGCACTGAGAGAGCAAATCGCCCCAGGGGATGAATCCCTGGGGCTTTTCGCTGGACTTACTAGACGACCGCTGACCACCCTGACCGAGAGCGCCACCTCGTCGTGCTGCGCTCTGCGAACCACCAGTATAGACATAGTGCCACAAATGCGAGCAATTAGTAACTTTCGCCATTCAGGAGGTGGGTTTCCCGCCAGTTCGGCTGACCGCAAGCCATTGCGCTGCCAAAATGCCCGCATGGAGAAAATTCACAGCAAGGCAACCGAACTGGTGCTGGCCGCCGTGGGCTGCGCGGCGGACTCCGATAATCCCAAAACATGGGACTACGGGTGGTGTTTGAAATCCTACCGGCACAGCCCCACTGCCGCCATTTCGTCACCCAATGGCCCGGTCCGCCTTTCAACCGAGGGTGTCGCAAATCTAGAAGAGCTGCACGCGACACTGGTCAAACAGTCGCAAGTTCGCGACCATTGGGACCAGGAAGAGCTATGGGGGTATCTGGCAACACTCATCGCGAGCGTTTTCAGGCTCGAAAGCAGAGAGGAGAAGGCGCGGGATTTCCTGGCGCGCATTATCCACACACGGCCATCGCTCGTCATATTTCCCGTATCGAACATCGCCTGGGATGGGGATCCTGTAAGAATCGGAAAAAAGAGCGTGATTGGCCGCCTGGATGAGGACTTCGTTTGCGTAATTCGGCAACTTGGAGGGCGAGCCCTGAATCATGCAGATCTCGCGACCGAGTACATAAACAATCTCAAGCATCGAGAACCGCGAGTCGGTTTCGCCGCCCTAGTTCCGGGACAACGGAGCAAGGCGCGCTCGCAGGCCGCCAGGAACTTCCAGGTCTTGGTTGACCTAACGATGATGCTCGTGACCAACAAGAACGACCGCAATCTATGGTCACTGCGAGGCGACACAAATCGACCAGGCGTACGCGGCATCACACTGGATCGAAAAGCTGTCGAGGAAGGGCTCAGGGAGTCAGGTGACCACGTAGAGCTTTACTCCAACCCCCTAATTGTAGATAGCCTCGGGCGAGACGGCTCCGTCACCTGGCTCGGCGAAAATCCAATCCCTCTGAGCGAGCTACTGGGAGACGATAAACTCGGCAACGCAGTCGAGACATGCCTGACCATGGAGAACACTTTCCTTCGTCGCTTGCATGTTGCAGCTCGCTGGTTTGCGGACAGTTATTGGGCTTCGGAGTCAGACGATGCAGCGCTGGCTGCCGGCGTGGCTCTGGATGCCCTCCTGGGATCGAAATCCGCCCTACCTGGGCGCGCTATGAAGGAGCGCTACGCTCTGCTTGAGCGAGACCCTCAACTCAGGCCTGAACGCGCAAAGGAACATGAGGAGATTTATGCCGTCAGAAGCGTCGTTGCTCACGGGGGGGAGGTGCGGAAGCTCAACGAAGGTAATTTCTTGAGAGAGATGCAAGACTCCATTACCTGGACCGCCTGGCGACTTCTGGATGCATACTCGACCTTTTCTGTATCAGGTGAGAAGGAATTCGAGTCGCTGTTTGAGGACCTTCGGTGGGGTATTCGCGAATGGCCTGCAAATTGAACCGTACCGAGGCCGGCAGGGTCGAGCTGTGGGTGAATGGAAGCCGCGGGCGCCCCCATCAGCCGTTCAACCTCAAGCGGTCACGTGCGACCCTGGCAGCAACCGAAGCTCGTGAAAGGGGGGGGCCGTGCCGGAGGCCAGCCCGCGCGGAACCTATCTGCTCATCGCTGATGCGCTGCGGAAAGAGATCGAGGAAGAACGCCCCGAAAACAGCGCCCTGCCGTCGGAAGCTGCCCTCATGCAGGCTCACGACGTCTCCCGCAACACCATCCGTCGAGCGCTGAAGACGCTGGAGTCCGAGAAGCTGATTACCTCTGTGCCCGGCGCTGGCTGGCGCGTGTCCCGGATGCCTGTACTGCCCCTCGTCGAGCGCCTGATCGCCGTCATCACGGAGGATCATCTCGCCGTTGGCGACAGGTATCCGTCAGAGGCGAACCTCTGCGAGCGCTTTGGAGTGTCCCGGACAGCCGTACGCCACGCGCTGGCGCAGATGGAAGGCACCGGCCTGCTCGCCACCGCGCACGGCAAGGGACGCACTGTGCTTGCCCTTCCTACCACCCAAGAGGAGTCATAGCCTTGCCGTCCATGGGGCTAACAGAGTGGGCGTACTCGCTCTCCGAATCGATGCTGGCCGAACCGCTGCCGCGCCGCTGGGCGCACTCCCTCGGGGTAGCCAAGCGGGCACGTTCCCTGAGCCCGATCCTCGGCCGTGACGCCGACCTGCTGGAGGCTGCCGCCGTGCTACACGACGTTGGCTACTCCCCCTCAATCGCCACCACCGGCTTCCACCCGCTCGACGGGGCTCGGTTCCTCCGCGACCAGGAGGGAGCCGATGAGCGCGTCGTTCGGCTTGTGGCGCACCACTCTTGCGCTCTTCTGGAAGCCGAGGAGCGCGGGCTCCGGCACGATCTGGAGACCGAGTTCGAGCTGGAGAGGCCGGACCTGGTGGACGCGCTGATCGTGTCGGACATGACGACCACCCCGGACGGCGACCACACGACGCCTGCGGCCCGGCTCGACGAGATCGTGCAGCGGTACGGGCCAGACACGATCGTGGGCCGCTTCATCCAGCGAGCGGCGCCGGAGATCTACGCAGCCACGGAACGAGTGGAAGGGCGTATGGCGCGCGTTCAGACCGGCGCTCAACCCACGTAGGGCGCATTGCGCGACTCGTCCAGGCCGTGTTGGATCCGCAGCCGCATGGATGGGTGAATGTCCAGCTCATCAAGGTCCACCGGGCTTATCCAGCGGACCTCTTTGGATTCACTACTCGTGCGGAGGGTTCCTCCTACCGGGTGGGCCCGGAAGCAGATCGAGAACTGCTGCCGCACCTCGCCGTCGTCATACGCGAGGACGTGCTCCGGGTCGGTGTAGAGCCCGACAATGCCGTCCACCGCGACCTTGATCCCTGTCTCCTCCTCGACCTCGCGTACGACGGTGTCGCCGATACGCTCGCCGATGTCGTGGCCGCCACCAGGAAGTGCCCACAGGTTGTTATCGGTCTTGTGGATGACCAGGAGCCTGCCGGCGTCGTCGCGCACGATGGCCGTAACCGAGGGCACGACGGAGTTGACCGCAGGGGCGTCGGGGTCGCGGAAGTAGTCGATTCGGCTCATGTGCCTGGACCTCCCAGGTCGGTGGGTGAGGAGATGGGCCGCGCGGTCTCCCAGACTCGTTCGACGCTCTCAGCGTAGGCATCGAACAGCTCACCTCCGGGGACACGCTGGATGTGCAGAACTGGCGCCATGTAGGCGCCCACGCCGTACAGGTGACCGTTGGCGAGCATCTCGTCATCGGCCCGGTAGACCGAGTTGTAGAGGGTGGTGGAGTGCAGCCGGAACTCCACACCGGGGAGGCCGAACAGCGGGGCGTAGTTGACCAGCGCGTTGCGAATCTTGCTGGCCATCGCGCTCCCGATTCCCTCATCCTCACCTCGCACGGCGACAGCTGCGGACCCGGGATCTCCAAGCATGAACCGAACGCGGACGCCAGCGGCCGACCTTTCCTTCACGACCTGGTGGAAGGCCGCATCCTCGGTAAGCCAGAAGCCCGAGTACACGAGCACGTCGAAATGCCGTGACGCTCGGGCGTAGAGCTGCGGCCAGAGTCGGTTCGGAACCACTGACCGGTGAGGGTAGAGCCTGACTAGCTCTGCGTTCCCGGCCTCGGTGACCTCTGCCGACGTCCGCTCGTCCGGCCACAGGTAGGACATCTCGCACTGAAGAAGCGAGGCTGCCGCGTACTTGAAGCGACGGTATGGCTGCCGCTTGGGCTCATTGATCCAGCGTTCGACCGTCTTGGCTGACACGCCTAGCGCCTCGGCGACTTGATCGAGCGACAGGCCGCTCTTGGTGATCGCACCGCGTAACCGCTCATTGGCCATGTCGCTATCTCCCCGCACTGGGACGACTTGGTACGACCTCACCGTAGCGAAGTCGTGCACCAGTCGTACATGTGCAGAGTCCAACGTCCGGCCCGCATGAGCCAACCTGAAGACACATCAAGCGGAGGCAGTGTCAGCCCCCAAGAGTGAAGGGACTTGACGCAGCGAATCCACCTCCCCATGATGAGGAACAGGTATTACATGTACCTCTCGGGACTTAGGTCCGTCGTGAGGTGCTGCACGCGTACAGGGCGGGGACGCTGCAATCCCGCTACAGGCCAGGCAGAACAGGGTTTCGGCCCGTACTGGCGAGGTGGCCCGGCGACCGCGAGCAACGGCCGGAGAGTGGGGACTTGGTCCCCCTTGCAGTGTTTTGGCCCAACCGCCGCTATAGGGGGTCACAGTGATCCGCTTAAGAATCTGGGCCCGTTCGTGCTGGACCGGTACGGACGGATAGCCCTCCGCGTCACCCGCCGCCAGCAGTCACGCCGGAATCCCCGGTCGGCGGCCCGCCCCGCAGCCCGTACACGGCTGCGGCGGTTGCCTCCTTCGCCCGTCCGCCGCCTTTCGGGGTGTACGGGCGGGTTGAGGAGAGCCGCAGTTCTTCCTGTTCCACAACGAGGTGCAGCCCCGGCGCGGGAACGCCGGGGCTGCTGTTCGGGCCCGTTCCTGTCTGAGAGGAGCAAGACCCAATGAAGTCCATCGTTGCACGTCACACGGGTGTTACCCCGCTTCCGGTCGATCTGGAGCCGACGGACGTGGAGCTGAATGCGATCGAAGCTGAGATGCCTGTGGTCCTGGCCGAGGTCGAGTTGCTGGACGCGCTGATCGTTCTGCTGGACCGGCCGGCGTCGGAGTTCGATGGCCGCCGGATCCGGCGGGCACACCGGCGGGTGCTGGCGGCCCGCCGGGACGCGGCGAACAAGACCCCCGTGCCGCCGGCGGTGGCGTGATGCCCCGCGCACATTTGGTCCACCGCAATGGCGGGTGGCGTCTGTTCGTGGCGCTGCCCGGCGGGCGGAACTGGCCGACCCACTACTTCACGGGCGCTGGTGCGCAGACCGTTCAGGAGCGCTCACAGGCGCTCACCGAACTCAACTACGCGCTCACCGACGGGGGTGAGTGGTCCTGGACCGAGGACAGCGAGCAGGTCGACGACCCGGCCTCGCCGGTCATTCTGATCGCCGTCGCACCCGTCGTTTCGATCCTGGGGGGTACGTCGTGAGCGATGCTCATCTGCGCTCATCGGAACGCGCGTTGGCGTTCGGGACGTGGCTGATCGTGAGTGGGGCGATGCTCTACTCGATCCTGACGGTCACGCCGCTGATGGCCGCCCACACCCCCGATGCGTGGGACTGGACGGCGCCGATTCTGCCGCTCGTCGTGGACGCGGCGGTGCTCATCGTGGTCCGTCTCGACTCGGTCCTAGCCCGGCTGGGCGGGCACGGCGGGCCGTGGCCGGTGGCCCTGCGCTGGATGACGGGCGCCATGACGCTCCTGTTGAACATCGGCGCATCCGCGCTGGTGGGAGACATGGTGGGGGTCGCGGTCCACGCGGTTGCGCCCCTGCTGCTGATCGTCACCGCAGAGGCCGGCCTGGCCTACCGGCGTGCCCTGACCGCCGCCGTCCTCGCCGCCGAGGAACGCAAGCAAGCCCAGCGAGACGCGGCAGTACGAGCGGCCGCGGAGCGTGAGGAGAACCGGCTGCGGGCGGAGCGTGAACGCCGTGACCACGAGGCTGCGCAGGCGCGTGAGCAGCGTGAGCACGAGGCGAAGCTGGCCCGGGAAGCCGATGAGCGCCGGGCCCGGATCCTCCGTGAAGAGGCCGACCGTGCGGAGGCTGCGCGGCGGGCGGAGCAGGAGGCGCGGGACGAGCGTGAGCGCCGTGAGCACGAGCGTGAGCAAGCCGCGAAGGCGCGTGAGCAGGCTGCCCGGCAGGCCGCCGCCCAGCGTGCGGCCGAGGACCGCCGCCGGGCCGAGCAGGCACGGCAGGCGGCGGCGGAGCGGGCGGAGCGTGAGCGCGCCGAGCTGCTGTCCGCGGGCCCTGCCCTGGAGAAGCTCGGCGAGGTGCGGGCCCGGCAGGTCGTGCAGGCCGCCTACGCGGCCGGGCTGACGCAGCGGCAGGCGAGCGAACTCACCGGATGGTCCGCCGGCTGGATTGCCGCTCGCTACCAGGAACTGCGCGACCTCACCGCACCCACCCCGCGCCCGGCCCTCGAAGGAGCCACCCCGTGAAGCTCTCCCCGAACACCACCCCCGCCGAGCCGGACAACCTCCTGATCCGGTTCCACAACCAGGTCGGCGCGGCCGTCGACGTGATCGGCACCCGGGCCTACCAAGGCTCGGGATGGCGCTGCCACGGCTGCGGCGACCACTCCGACATGCTCGACGGCTTCCTCTTCACCCGCCGCAAGGCGAGCGACCACGCCACGGCCTGCCGGGCCTCGCTCCACCGCCTCCACTGATGGCCACCCTCCCCGTCTACCCCTGGCGCCTCGCCCCCGACGGGCTCGCCACCCGCCGGCAGCTGCGCGCCCTCGGTCTCCGCCCCGGCGGACAGGACGTCGCCGCCCAGCTGGAGCGACCCCGCCGCCGGCGCGGACCGCTGGTCGCCTACCTCTACCGGATCGACCAGGCCCGGCCCGTCCGGCCGATGACCCTGGGCCGCGCGGTGGCCCTCGCGAAGGCCAATGCCGCTCGCCGTTGGTGCCCGTCCTGCCGCCGCGATGCCGGGTACGTGATCCCGGCCTCGCTTGGTATGTGCACCCCGTGCGCGTACCCGGATGAAC
The DNA here is from genome assembly GCF_042716255.1 of Streptomyces sp. NPDC058662. NCBI lineage: Bacteria > Bacillati > Actinomycetota > Actinomycetes > Kitasatosporales > Streptomycetaceae > Streptomyces > Streptomyces sp. NPDC058662. Next base: position 69,949 of record NZ_JBHXRU010000007.1, read on the forward strand.
AGCGCGTCGCCTGATCAGCACGAGAGCCCGGCCGCCAGCCTCCACAGCGCCGGCCGGGCTCTCTCTCCCGTGAAGGAGCACGTTCAGCATGACCGAGACCATCACCGAACCGCAGGCACCCCCCGAAGAAACCACCCCCACCCCGTCCCCGGCCGACACCGGCACCCCGAAGGCCGGGAAGGAGGTGGAGCACACCCCGGGTGGCTTCCCCGTGGTGCCGCTGTCCCTGACGGGGACGAACACCGCGGCCAGCCTGTTCGCCACGGCCGCCCTCGCCGGCGGGCCGGTCGCCGCTGCGATCGCAATGACCGGCGCCGCCGTACTGGGCACCGCCGCCGCCCACCACCGCAACAAGCGCAGCGGCAGTAAGAAGACCCCGGCCAAGACCTCCCCGACGGCCACCAAGAACACAAGCGGTGGCGCGCGGCATGGCATTTCGGGCCGGATCCCTTCACAGCCTCGCACCTCACCTCGAACGCCCGTCGCCGGTGGCTCCCGCAAGACCGCAGGTGGCCACACCAACCACCGAGCGAGCGGCCCGAGCGGCTCTGCCCGGTCCGGCGGTTCGGTCGGCAAGCACAGCAAGCCCGGTAAGCCGTCGGTCCGGCAGCGCGCCGTACACGCGGCGGGTGGCCTGGCCGGTGGGCGTGCGGGTCAGGTGCAGGCGCTGCGCCAGCAGGCCCGCGCCCAGACACCGACCCGCGCCGCAGCACGTTCAGCGGCGGTGCAGGCGCGCCGCCAGGTCGCCGACACCCGCCGCGCTGCCAAAGCCGCCGAGCGGGCGGCCGGGGCTACCGGGCCGAAGTCCCGTGGGCCTGCTGCCCGCACCCTGGCCAGGGGCATGACCAAAGCCGCAGCCGCCCGGGACAAGACCCTAAGTACCGCCCGCAGCGCGCGGGACTGGGCCGCTGGTCGGGCCGTCGCAGGCGACCGCGCCTCCGTGCAGACGGCCGCGCACCGGGCGCGGGTCGCGCAGCTGAAAGCGCCCGCGCAGAAGGCGGCCCGGAAGGCGCTGCTGCGGTCCGCGGCCCGGTTCCAAGCCCGGCGTGCCCTGTCTGCCGCCCTCGGCGGTGCGCTCGGCCTGCTGGGCATGGTGACCACCCCGCTCGGCCGCAAGCTCGGCTGGGCCTGGCTGCAGCACCCCGGCCGGCGCCTCTACCGCTTTCTCCTCGGCCGCGCCCGCGCCGAGCGGGAGGACCGGGACGCCGGTATCCGCAACGGGCTTGAGGACGCCGAGCGGGCCGCCGAGGAGCAGGCGGACGCCGAGCACGAGCAGGACATCAATGGCGACCAGCTCGGCGAGCGTGCCGAGCGGCCGGACGCCATGACCCCCGCACCACCCACTGGTGAAGGAGCACAGCTGATGGACAGCACGACGTCTGGGTTCAGGTTCGAGGAACTGGCCGCGGAGATGGAGCAGGCCGCGCAGGCCTACGAGCCCGAGAACGCCATGGAGATCCTCGCCATGGTCGAAGGACTCCCGGAGGCTCTGGGGTCGATCGCGAACATCATGCGGATCCTCGCCGAGCGCTCCGATTCCGAGTTCCCGCTGGAGAAGGAGGTCGCGGACGGGTTCGCCGACATCTACGGCGCACTCAACTCCGCCACCGCGGTCGCCGAGGACCTGGGGCCGGTGTTCCGGCAGGCCCTCGAGGCCGACATCGCCCGCCACGAGGACCCCCGCAACGGCCCCGACGCCGAGAAGGGATGGAACGTCTGATGGCCAGCAAGACCAAGAGCAAGACCGTCGAGCACCAGGGCCTTGCGCTGGACTGGGCCGCCGGTCACGGCCCCATCACTGGTGCCCTGTCTGCGACCACCGGTGCGTACGCGGTGGCCACGGTCGGCACGCTCGCCCACATGCCGCCCGGCTGGGCCCTCGCCGTCGGCACCGTCGGCGCGATCGGCCACACGGCGTCGGGGCTGCGGCAGAAGCTCGCCGGCCGGACCATCACCTCCCGCGCGGCGTCCTGGCTCCTCGGTTCCGGCTGGACCACCTGGGCGCTGGCGACCGGCCCGCTGGAGTGGACCAAGCTCGGGGCCTTGGCCGTCCTGGGTGTGGGCATGGGGGCCGCGGCTCGCTCGGTCGGGTTCTACGAGGAGGCGAGGGAGCTGGAGGCCATCGCCGCTGCTGAACGGCAGGTGGCCCGCGAACTCTCGGCCGAGCGGCGGGCGATCGCCGCGGAGTGGGTGGACCGGGTGCAGCGGGTGTGCGGGCTCACGCTGCGGATTCTGGCGGTGGAGGTATGGCCGACCGGTACGGGCTTCACGATCGACGCTGACCTTCCGCCCGGTGGGGCGACCTGGCACAAGGTCGCCCAGTACAACGCCGCCCTCTCCGCGGATGCCCGACTGCCGAACGGCTGCACCGCCGCCGCCTCAGCAGGCATCAATCAAGGCCGGGTGCTGATCGACGTCACCACGGTCAACGTCCTGGCCGAGGACATCGCCTACCCGACCGACTACGGTTCCCTGTCGGTCCACACCGGCCTGCCGCTCGGGGTGCGGACCGACGGACGCCCGGTGGAGGTGTTCCTGCGCGAGCAGTGCGCGATCGCGGTCGGCCCCACCGGTTCCGGCAAGACCAACTTCGTCCACACCTTCATCGGGGCGGTGGCGCGGGCTGAGGACATGCTGGGCTGGGTCATCGACCTCAACGCCGGATCGGCCGGCCTGCCCTGGGTCCGCCCCGCCATGACCCCGACCGAAACCGCGCAGGCCGTCCGGCCCGGCATCGACTGGCTCGCCTCCACCCCGGAGGAAGCACACCGGATGCTCGATGCGGCGATCGCGATCGCCAAACAGCGGAAGGTCGCCTACCAGCAGCTCATGGCCGACGCAGACACCGACCTGCTCCCCATCAGCCCGCGGATCCCGCAGATCGAGCTGATCATCGACGAGGGCGCCGAGATCCTCGCCAGCAACGACAAGGCCATGAAGGCACTCGCGGCGAAGATCCTGGAGGTCATCCGGATCTCCCGCGCCATGGGCCTGCGGACCTTCCTCACCGCGCTCGGCGCCACCGGAACCGTCCTCGGCAACCTGATGATTCGCCGGGAAGCCAAGGTCCGCATCGCGCTGACGGGCGGCGAGAAGGAGGGCATGGACCTGGCCAAGCTCTTCCCCGGCCGCCGCGGCCTGAGCATCGAGCAGGCCCCCTACAAGGGCTCCGGCTTCCTCGGAACCCCCGAATCCCCGGCCGCCCTGTTCAAGTCCTGGCGGATCAAGCCCGCCCAGATCCGCGACATCGTCCTGGCCACCTCCGACCGACACCCCCGCCTCGACGACATCTCCGCCAAAGCCGCAGGCCCCGACTATGCCCGCCGCTGGGACGCGGGCCGCACCGCCTGGATCAACGACCACACCCCCGACGACACCGACACCACCAGCAGCACGGCGCCGACCGCCGCGCCGGCGGGTGGGCTGAACCTGAGTGCCCACCGGCAGACCGCCGTGGCCACGTCGGACGAGGAGCGGCTGGCCGAGGCCTTCCGCGCGCAGATCGACGCCCAGTTCGCCACCGCCCCCGACCCGGAAACGGAACCCACCTCCGCGCCGAAGGCGGCCCCGGGCGGGCTGAACTTGTCCGCGCTGCGCGGTGAGCAGGACAACGCCGCCCGCCAGGCCGCCCTCGCCGTCCTGGAGGCGGCCGGGCCCGAGGGAACCGGGGCATCGGCGATCGCCCGAGCCCTCGCCGACACGTACGGAACGAACCGGCAGACCATCAGCGGGTGGCTCCAGGAGTGGGCCGACGAGGGGCTCGCGGTGCGGGTCGGGTCGGGCACCAAGACCCGCTACGTCCACCACACCCACACCCCCGACGCATGACCCCTTGTCGCTTGTCGGCCCCCGCCGGCAAAGGTGCCCTCCCGGACGGTTAGGGGGGCCGGAAACGGGCTCTGACCTCGTGGGCGACAAGCGACAAGACAAGCGACAAGACAAGGCACGCGACAAGTGGGACGACAAGCCACACGACAAGCACGCGACAAGCCGCACGGGCACCGCCTACCAGTTCTCGTAGGTGGTGCCCGTCCCGTTGAAGGGACCGCGTTGTGCACACCGAACCCCACCAGCCGCTCACCCCCGCCACCCACTACGGCGACCCCATCCACCGCCCCCGGCCGATCCAGCCGCACACCATCCTGCTGCCCGCCGACGTCCCGCCCGGCGTGGACTGGGTGACCCTCCCGAACGGGGTCCGCACCCTCGCCTACACCCACCCCCACCCCGGCCCGACGGCGGAACCGGAACCGGCCCGCGCCGAGCCGATACCGCGCTGGGCCAAGACGACCGCGCTCCTCGCCCCGACGCTCGGCGGCGGGATCGCCGCGGCCGGGTTCGGGATCTCCTACGCCGCACCCGGAGTCCTCGCCATGGCCGAAGCCCTCTGGGCCACCGTCACCCTCATCGCCGCCGGGACCCTCACCCCACTCCTCCTCCGCGCAAGCCGCGGCAAGGGCCGTCGGGGTGCGGGGCCGGTGCAGCACATCACCCAGAACATCAGCGCGTCCGGGATGTTCGGCCGCGCCACCGGAACCCTCAACAACCGCTGAAAGGCCACCACGTGAACCAGCCCCTGCCCGAGCGCGTCGCCGACGCGGCCGCGCTCCTCACCGGCACCCGCACCGTCCGCTGCCCGTATCCCGGATGCCGAGTCTCCGTCCGCTACCCGCACGTCACCCCCGACGAGGCCAAGCGCCTGACCGACCTGGCCACCGACCACACCCGCCACTGAGGGAGGAGAGACCGACATGTCCGACGAGGACTTCGCCTGCGGCGAAGGGCACTGCCAGTGCTACTGCACCGATGCCGGCCACGCCTGCGGATGTGACTGCCCCCGCTGCGCCCACTGCCAGCAGGCACCCGAGGACTGCGACTGCGACGACGACTACTGACCGTCGGCAGAACTGAACACAACGAGGGCGGCCCCCTCTCGCCAAAGACCGGGCCGCCCTCATCCACAACCGTCAAAAACCTGTGGAGGAACCCAGCATGACTCAACTCACCACCTCCGCGCAGCTGTGCGCAGCCCTCGACCTCGCCGGGCGGGGCATTCCCGTGCTGCCGTTACGGGAGGGCAAGGCGCCCATGGGGAACTGCCGGGCCTGCGGGAAGAACGCCTGCGGCGGCCGGCCGAACATGAAGACCCCCGGCCCCTGCGAGTGCGCGGCGCCGTGCCACGCCTGGGCCGCCGCCACCACCGACCCGGCCGTCCTCACTTCCGCCGCCTGGGCTCTGGCCTGGCGGCAGGCCGCGGCTGTTGCCTACCACCCCGGCGGTACTGGCCTCACCGTGGTCGACCTCGACAACGCCGACGCGATCGCGTGGGCCCGGCAGAACCTGCCCGCCACGCGGACCGTGCCCAGCACCCGCGGGGAGCACTGGATCTACCTGGGCACCATGGCCTCTCCCAACGGCGTACGCCCGGGCGTCGACATCAAGTCCCTGATGTCCTACGCCCGATGGCTCGGCCCTGGCACCGGCACCATGACGCCCCTCCCGGACGTCGTGCGCGCGCTCGCCGTGAAGGAGCCCACCGCCCGGCCCGCGTCGAGTGCCTCCACCGTGTCGGCGCCGCCCGGGGGCGGGCAGTGCCCGCACCGCTCGCCCGCCTACCTGGAACGCGGGATCGCAATGGCGGAGCAGCGGATCGAGGAGGCCCCGGACGGCATCCACCGGACCGTGTTCCGGATGTTCCTCGCGGTGCTGTCCGCGCACGGCCGGTGCGGCTGCCTCACCGACGGCCATATCGCCCGCCTGTTCACCGCGGCGCAGACTCGGGGCGAGTCGCTGCGGCACTGCGAGGACGCCTGGAGCAACGCCCGCACTCAGCTGGGGATGTGACCGTGACCGACGAGGACAAGACCCCGGCACGGCAGATCATCACGGACTACGCGCAGGCTCATTTTCGGTACTTCCGCACCACCGAAGGCACCGTCTACGCACAGAAGAACGGCCACCCCGTCGCCCGCCCGATCCGTTCGCAGGGCACGACCGGAAGCCACCGGCAGGAACTCATGGTCGGCCTGTTCAACGACGGCAAAGGCTCCTTCAACGGGACCGCGCTCAAGGAGGCACTCGACTTGATCGAAGCACTCGCACTCAGCCAGGACGTCCAGCCCACCCACATCCGAGTCGCCCCCGGATTCGACGGCGCGACCTGGCTCGACCTCGGCCGCGACGACGGCCAGTCCGTCCGCATCCACCCCACCGGCTGGGACATCCGCGTCCCCGACCCCCACGAAGTGTGCTGGCGCCGTACCCAGCTCACCGGCGAACTCCCGATCCCCGAGAAGGACACCGACGGCAAGGGCATCGACGCACTGCTGCGGCTGTGCAACTTCGCCAACGCCGAGAGCGAGTGCCTGGCCATCGCGTGGCTGATCGGATGCCTGGAGCCGTCCGTCCCCGTCCCCGCCCCGTTCCTCACCGGCCCCCAGGGCGCCGGCAAGTCCACCGCCGGCCGCATGCTCGTGAGGATCATCGAAGGCATGACCGGCGACCTGCGGCGGGCACCGAAGGACGAGGAGAACCTGATCACGGCCGTCGCGGCCGGGTGGGTCACCGCTCTGGACAACCTCTCCCACCTGCCCCCGGACCTCTCCGACCTGATGTGCTGCATCGTCACCGGCGCCGAGAGCATCAAGCGCGCCCTGTTCACCGACGGGGACGTCGTGCGCTCCCGCTACCGCCGCCCCCTGCTGCTGACCGGCATCGACGTGGGCGTCATCCGCCCCGACCTCGCCGAACGCCTCCTGCCCCTGCGGCTGGTGCGGCCCCAGGTCCGCAGGACGGAGGCTGAGCTGTGGGCGGAGTACGCCCCCGCCCTGCCCGTCATCCTCGGCTCCCTCCTGGACCTCACCGTCAAGGTGCGGGCCACCGAGGCCGACACCCCCACAGACCTGCGCATGGCCGACTTCGCCCGCCTGTGCGCCCAGCTCGACACCGCCACCGGCCTCAGCTCCCTGACCGCCTACCGGGCCAGCCTCGACGACCTCAACGACGACGTCATCGAAGGCGACCTCCTCGCGCAGACCGTCCTTAAGCACGCCGCCAGCCTCACCCCGGGCGAGGAAGTGCGGATGACCTCAGCCGAGTGGCTGCACGCCCTCACCCAGCTCTACACCGGCGAGGACTTCCGGCCCCTGCCCAAAGGGTGGCCGACCACCGGCAAGGTCTTCTCCGACCGCCTCAAGCGCCTCCAGCCCACCCTCGCCGCCCGCGGCGTCCTCGTCGACTGGGGCCGCACCAAAACCGCCCGCTACATCAGCATGACCCGCCCCGCCCCCACCACGGAGCCGCACGAGCAGGAGGCAGCATTCTGACCGACGCGCCACGCGGGACCCGCACAAGCAAGAGGAGCACCCCGGGCCGGAACGGGGGGCGTGCTCTTCTTGCTTGTCCCGGCGGCTTGCCGCCGCTGCAAAGGTCGTGCCGCTCCGCGGCTCCCTCTTCGCGCTTGAAGACGCACCGCACCACAGCAGAAACCACCCCGCTCTTTTCCTAAGAGAAGAGAAGCTGCGTCACCCGCGTCACCAGCACCCCTCAAACCGCCCGTGAACTGCGGATACAGGGGTGACGCAGACGGCCCGCGGCTGCGTCATCCTGCGTCATCTGCGTCACCGCCCCACGTCACCGGATGACGCAGGTGACGCAGATCGGTGACGCACACCCACCCCCTGTGTCACCCAAAACCGCAGGTCAGCGCCGCGAATGACGCAAGTGACGCGGTGACGCAGAAATCCGAAGGTCGGACAGGTGCCGCCCGAAGAGGGGCCTCACCTTCCCCCAGCACCCCGCCGAGAGGACAGGACCAGCCTGTGAAGCGAGACCCGCTGCCCCACCTCTACTACCCGGCCGATGTTGCCAGCGCGCTCGGCAAGTCCGAGTGGTGGGTCAAGGAGCAAGCACGCAACGGTCGGATCCCGTACACGAAGCCGGGCCGCGCGTACCGGTTCACGGCCGAGCAGTTCGCGGAGATCATCAGCCTCTTCGCCGAGGGCCCCAGCGGCCCGCGCGTCGCCCGGCAGATCCGGTCGGCCGAGGTCCGTGCGCAGGAGGCGCCCAAGCAGTTGAGGCCCGCGCCCGCCACCCGGCTGCGGGCGCGTCCTCCGCGACGCACTGCCCGGCAGGACCAGCAGCAGGCCGCCGCCTGATCACCGCCCCGCCCGGGATCCCGGGCGGGGCTCACTCATAGAGAGAGCACTTTGGGATTCGCAGAGAACCGCGGGGACTACTGGCGGGGGCGATACAAGATCGAGCCCGGCAAGTACGGCACCGTCAAAGACGAGTACGGCAAGACGATCCGCTTCCGAACCAAGCGCGCAGCCGAAAAGGCGGCGGCCGTAGAGGAGGAGAGGGCGCTCACCGCCAGCCGTGCTGCTCCGGCCGCTGCCCCCGAGCGCATCACCTTCGGCGACTACGCGAGCCGCTGGTACGAGGCCCAGGACCTGGCTGCCTCCACGATGCAGAACTACCGCCGGCACATCGAAGAGCACCTTCTCCCGCAGTTCGAGGAAGCCGTCGTCAGCGAGATCACGAAGGGAGAGATCGACACCTGGGAGCGAGGCGAGCGCGCCCGCGGATACGCGGCCAGCAGCATCAAGACCTGGCGCGGCACCCTGCATCTGATCCTCGCCGACGCGGTGGACGAGGAACTGCGCGAGTCGAACCCGGCAACCCGCCGCCGGGGCCGCGGGAAACGGGCCGGCCGATCCCGGAGCCGCGGCCCGGAGAAGGTGGTGACGTCCGCCCTCGGTGTTCTGCTGATCGCCGAGCGCGCCGCGCTGTTGTCCGGAAGGGACGACGAGTTCGTCGGCGTCGTGACCAAGGGATACACCGGAATGCGGTGGGGCGAGATCGTCGGGCTGGAGACCGAGTACGTCCGCCCGACTGCCGTGCGAGTCGAGCATCAGCTCTACGAGCTGGACTCGGGGGAGATGCACCGATGTCCTCCCAAGGACGACTCCTACCGGACCATCGACACCCCTGAGTGGTTGGCCCGGCTGCTGCGGGGCCAGGGAGCACGCGCGGGGGACCGCCCGTGCAACTGTCATGGTCTGCGCTACCTGTTCAGCGGGCACGCTGCGGCGAACGGGGCGGTACAGCGCCCGGGAGCCAAGCTGGTGGACGTCGCCCGCGTGGCAGGGGTCTCCACCGGCACGGTCTCCAACGTGCTGAACCGGCCGGCCGCGGTGGCTGACAGCACTCGGGTCGCGGTCGAGCAGGCCATCGCCGATCTCGGGTACATCCGGTACTGGCCTTCCACCGAGAACGCGCCGCACTGGAGGCGCAACGGATTCGCCACGTGGCTGTTCCAGCCCGCGGCGACCGGCTGGTACCCGAAGAAGGCTCCGCAGGAGGCACGGCCGGTGCCGCTCCGGGCGGAACCGTGGCCGGGGGGCCCCGCCCGCGGGCGGGGTGCCGCCCAGCGAGCCGAGGCGTCGTGGGTGCCGATCGCGCGGGGGCTCACGCCCCATGGGCTGCGGCACAGCCACAAGACGATGATGGACGAGCTGCGGACCCCGCCGAAGCTCCAGGACGAGCGGATGGGGCACGAGGACGGTTCGGTGCAGGCCCGCTACTCTCACATCACGCCGGAGATGCGGCAGGAGCTGATGGCCGGCCTGACCTGCATGTGGGAGGAGTCGCTCGCGGCTCGCCGTCGCATGTCGCCAGGGTCGCCGGTCACCGTCCTGGACGCCCTGCTGAGGGCGGAGAGCTAGGGGAGTGGGAGAAGCCGTTTCGGCGGAGATTTCTCCCAGGATTCTCCCGAGAGCCCTGGGAGAAGCAGTCAGGGCCGGTCTCCTCGGAAGGAGACCGGCCCTGAGCTGGTGTTTCTCTGTCGGGGTGGCGGGATTTGAACCCACGACCTCTTCGTCCCGAACGAAGCGCGCTGCCAAGCTGCGCTACACCCCGATCGCCGCCTTGCAGCGCTTGCTGCCCTGGCGACATCGATTACTTTAGCGGACCTGCGGCCGGAGACGAAATCCGGTTTTCGCGGAGTGGCCCCCGGGCCGGCGGTCGGGCCGTCCCGGCTCGTGCCGCGTGCGGCCGGGCCCGGGTGGGCGAGGCCGGGGGGCTACGGCTTGGGGGTCAGGGTGAGGAGGGTGGCTTCCGGGGGGCAGGCGAAGCGGACCGGGGTGTAGCGGTTGGTGCCGCAGCCCGCCGAGACGTGCAGGTACGCCCGCCGGCCGGCCGCCTCGTACGTGGAGAGGCCCTTCACCCGCTTCGTGTCCAGGTCGCAGTTGGTGACGAGCGCCCCGTAGAAGGGGATGCACAGCTGCCCGCCGTGGGTGTGGCCCGCCAGGATCAGCGGGTAGCCGTCCGCCGTGAAGGACTCCAGCGTGCGCAGGTACGGGGCGTGCACCACGGCCAGAGAGAAGTCCGCGTCGGCCTCCGGGCCGCCCGCCACCCTCTCGTACCGGTCGCGCTTGATGTGCGGGTCGTCCAGTCCGGTGAAGGCCAGCTCCAGGCCGTCCAGCTTCATCCGCGCCCGCGTGTTGGTGAGGTTCAGCCAGCCCGCCGCGTCGAAGGCGTCCCGCATCTCCTCCCACGGGTTGTGGACGGCGCCGACCACCGGCTTGTTGCCGTTCAGCCCGTGCCGGCCCTGGGTCTTCTCGATCAGGTAGCGCCCGGGGTTGCGCAGCCGGGGCCCGTAGTAGTCGTTGGACCCGAAGACGTACGCGCCCGGGAACGACATCAGGGGACCCAGGGCGTCGAGCACCTCCGGCACGCCGTCGGTGTCGGAGAGGTTGTCGCCGGTGTTCACCACGAAGTCCGGGCGCAGGCCCGCCAGGGAGTGGAGCCAGGCGCGCTTCTTGCGCTGGCCGCCGACCATGTGGATGTCCGAGACCTGGAGTACGCGCAACGGGCGCATCCCCGGGGGCAGGACGGGCACCGTGACCCGGCGCAGGCGGAAGGACCGCGCCTCGAAACCGGCGGCATAGGCCACTCCAGCGGCCCCGACCGCCGCGATTGTGGCAGCGGTCTTCAGGGGTACTCCGTAACGCGCGCGCATGCACCCATCGTCGCAGACCCGGAAAACCGGCGGGCGCCACCGCCCCCGCACCTGGCAGACTCATGGGCATGACCACGCTCAAGGCCAAGCTCCAGGAAGACCTCACGACCGCCATCAGGGCGCGGGACGAGCTGCACTCGTCGACGCTGCGCCTGACCCTCTCCGCCATCACCAAGGAGGAGGTCGCGGGCAAGGAGGCACGCGTGCTCTCCGACGAGGAAGTCCTCAAGGTGATCGCCAAGGAGGCGAAGAAGCGCCGCGAGGCCGCGGATGCCTTCGCCCAGGGCGGCCGTCCCGAGCAGGCCGCGCGGGAGACCGCCGAGGGTGAGTTCCTCGACACGTACCTGCCCAAGCAGCTCTCGGACGACGAGCTCTCCGCGATCGTGGCGCAGGCCGTGGCGGAGGCGAAGGCCGCGGGCGCCGAGGGGCCGCGCGCCATGGGGGCGGTCATGAAGATCGTGAACCCCAAGGTCGCCGGTCTGGCCGAGGGCGGCCGGGTCGCCGCCGCCGTCAAGCAGCAGCTCCTCTAGGGCGTCTCCCCGGCTCCTGCCGGAACCCGCCCGGCACCGGGAACGAGGGAGGGCCCCCGCCGGAAACCGGCGGGGGCCCTCCCCCTTTTTTTTGCTCCGCGTGTCGCGGCGCTCTGCTTTCGTCCCGTCCCGTCCCGTACCGTCCCGCTCCGCGTGTCGCCGCTACCGCTGCTCGCGGCCGCCGAACAGGCCCGGGTCCAGCGTGATGTCCGGGAACGGGGGGTAGCCCGTGTCGCCGCCCGTGCCGCCCTGACCCCCGCCGGTGCCGCCGCCGGGGCGTCCGCCGGGCTTGCCGTCGCCGCCCGGCCTGCCCGGCCTCGCCGGCGGGTTCGGGTTCGGGTTCGAGGTCGGGTTCGCGCGTCCCGGGGCGCCGGCCGGAAGCTGCGGCTCCGGGATGCTGACCGTCGTGAAGCGGGGGGCCTCGCGGCCGGACAGCGCGCCGCTGACCGCGTCCTTCCAGATCGGGCCGGGCAGACCGCCGCCGAACACCTTGGCGTACGAGCGCCCGCCGATCTCGATGTTCTCCATCGAGATCTTCTTCGCGCCGCCGGATCCGACCCACACCGCCCCGGAGATGTTCGGCGTGTAGCCGACGAACCAGGCGTTGTAGCGGGAGTCGGTCGTACCGGTCTTGCCCGCGTTGTCGCGGTCGGTCAGGCCGGCCCGCTCACCCGTGCCGGAGTCGACCACTCCGCGCAGCAGGGTGTTGATGGTGTCGGCCGTCGACTCGGACATGGCCCGGTCGCACTTGCTCTTCGGTACCGCCAGCGCCTTGCCGTGCGCGTCGGTGATCGACTCGATGGCGACCGGGGTGCAGAACACGCCCCGGTTGGCGAAGGCGGCGTACGCGTTGGCCATCGTCAGCGGGGAGAGCTCGGCGGAGCCGAGCGCGATGGACGGCGCCTCGGGCAGCTTGGAGCCGTCGGCCGGGTTCACGCCCAGCTTCTGCGTCATCTCCGCCACCGGGCAGAGGCCGATCTCGCCGATCATCTCGACGAAGTACGTGTTGATCGACTTCTCCATGGCCGTCCGCAGGGCGTAGGGGCCGATCTCGTCCTCGGTCTCGTTCTCGGCCGTCGCGGTCTTGCCGCTGCCGTCCCGCAGGTTCAGCCACTGGGTGCCGTCGCACTTGGGGATCGGGCTCGGGTACTCGATCCGGTTCGGCGCCCCGTAGACCTTCGTCGGCGGCATGCCCCGCTCCAGCGCGGCGGCCGCGATGAACGGCTTGAAGGTCGAACCCACCTGGAAGCCGAAGTTCGAGCCGCCCATCCGCTTGTCGACGGAGTAGTTGATCTGCGTCTCGTTCTTCCCGAAGCCGTACGGCTTGGACTGCCCCATCGCCAGCACCCGGCCGGTGCCCGGCTGGACCATGGTCACAGCCGTCGCGATCGAGTCCTCCTGGTAGACGTGGTCCTTGATCGACTCGTTGGCCGCGTCCTGCGACTGCGGGTCCAGGGTGGTCCGTACGGTCAGACCGCCCTGGTTCCAGACCTTCGCCCGCTCCTCGCGCGTCTTGCCGAAGACCGCGTCGGTCAGGAAGGAGTTGCGCACGTAGTCGCAGAAGAAGCCGGCGCCCTTGACGGCGGTGATGCAGCCGTTCTTCGGGCGCATCACCTTCAGGGTGACCGGCTTGGCCTTCGCCGCGTCCGCCTCCGCCTGCGAGACGTCCTTGATGTCGGCCATCCGCTGCAGGACGATGTTGCGGCGCTTCATCGCCTCCTGCGCGTCGTTCACCGGGTCGTAGCGGCTGGGCGACTGGACGACGCCCGCCAGCAGCGCGGCCTCCTCCAGCGCCAGGTCCTTGGCCGGCTTGCTGAAGTAGCGCTGGGCGGCCGACTCGATTCCGTACGCCTGCTGGCCGAAGTACGTGATGTTGAGGTAGTTCTCCAGGATCTTCTTCTTCCCGAGTTCCTCCTCGACCTGGATCGCGTACTTCAGCTCGCGGATCTTGCGCCCGAGGCTCTTCTCCTGCGCCTCGCGCACCTTGGTCTCGTCGTCGCCGGCCTCTTCGACGAACACGTTCTTCACGTACTGCTGCGTCAGCGTGGAGGCTCCCTGCGCGGCGCCGCCTTCCTGCGCGTTGCGGTTGACCGCGCGCAGGATGCCCTTGAGGTCGACCGCGCCGTGCTCGTAGAAGCGCGAGTCCTCGATGGCGACGATCGCCTTCTGCATATACGGGGAGACCGCCGTGAGGGGGACCACCTGGCGGTCGCGTGAATAGACGGTGGCGATCAAGCCACCCTCCGCGTCCAGAATGGTGGTCCGCTGGCTCAGCGGCGGAGTCTTGAGATTGGCCGGGATCTCATCGAATCCCTCGACCGTGCCCTTGGCCGCGAGCCCCAGGGCACCCGCCGCCGGAATGGCCATACCGGCCAGCACAATTCCGGAGAGAACGGACACACCGAGGAACTTGACGGCTTGCTGGCTCCCCGTGAGCCCGCCGCCCGAGCGCTTCTTTCCCATGGAGGGCAGCCTACGTTCTGATTCGCCGGACACGTGCGAATGCCTTGGCCTAAGCTGTCCCCAACTGTCACAGCAGTGCGGTACGACATCAACCCCTCGGCTTGATTTTCACCCTTCCCGAATGGGGTGGACTCATGTCCGAATCCCGCCTTCTGTGGTGCGCGACCTCTCCCGATTCCACCCGAATCGCCGGAATGGTCGGGCATGTCGCCGGATCACTCCGTCGGGTGATCTGCCGCTTACCCATAGTCCGTTCGGACCATTCAAGATTGGGCCCGTCGGGGGTGTTGCGCCGTGCCCGCCTTCCGTAACGTCCTCAACTGGCAGCGGTGAATATGCCGCTACCGCCGTGGGGGAGCCTCGATTCGGGAGAGGACGGCGCCGGGATGGGCTGGGTTACCGACTGGAGTGCGCAGGCAGCCTGCCGCACTACCGATCCGGATGAACTATTCGTTCAAGGAGCGGCACAGAACAGGGCCAAGGCGGTGTGCACCGGATGTCCGGTGCGGACCGAATGCCTGGCCGACGCGCTCGACAATCGCGTCGAGTTCGGCGTGTGGGGCGGAATGACCGAGCGGGAACGACGCGCGCTGCTGCGCCGCCGTCCCACCGTCACCTCGTGGCGACGGCTGCTCGAAACCGCCCGCACGGAGTACGAGCGCAGCACAGGCATCCTCACCATGGATGACGACGCGGAGATCGACATTCCGTACGAGACGTTCGCGGCAGTCGGGTAGACCATCCGGCCGCCACATCGTCGGAACGCCTACGCTCCGGCCGGTACCCCGGCCGCGAGTCGCTCTCCGATGGCCCGCAGCCCGGCGAGGTCGTGCACATCGCCGGGCAGGGCGGCCACTTCGGCCACCGCCACCTCGGGGTGCAGTGAGGTGAAGCGATCGCGTGTGCGCTGCTCACGCGCGATCACCTGCATCCGTTCCGCGTGCAGGCGCAGCAGTCCCGCAGTGATCCGGTCGACCTCCGCGGTGCCGCCTTCGGCACTGGGGGAGCCGGGCCCGGGAGTGGGGACGGCCTCCTCGGCCGCCCCGCGTTCTCCAGCTTTCCCGGACTCCTGATCGACAATGCCGCCTTCCTCAAGATTCTCCGCGGCGGCCAACGCCCGTTCGGCGGACAGCTGGTCGGCGCCGCTCGCGTGCACCCGGTTGAGCACCAGGCCGGCCAGCGGCATCTTCTCCGCGGCCAGCCGCTCCACGAAGTACGCCGCCTCGCGCAGGGCGTCCGGCTCGGGGGACGCGACCACCAGGAAGGCCGTACCAGGAGCCTGGAGCAGTCGGAAGGTGGCGTCCGCGCGGGTGCGGAAGCCGCCGAACATCGTGTCCATGGCGGCCACGAAGGTCTGCACGTCGCCCAGCAGCGAGGCCCCCATGAGCTTGCTGAGCGTGCCGGTCATCATCGACATGCCGACATTGAGGAACTTCATCCCCGCCCGACCGCCGACCTTCGCCGGAGCCATCAGCACCCGGATGAACTTCCCGTCCAGGAAGGACCCCAGCCGCTTCGGCGCGTCCAGGAAGTCCAGCGCGGACCGGCTCGGCGGGGTGTCGACGATGATCAGGTCCCAGTCGTCCCGGGCCGACAGCTGCCCCAGCTTCTCCATCGCCATGTACTCCTGCGTGCCGGCGAAGCCGGCCGACAGGGACTGGTAGAAGGGGTTGGCGAGGATGGCCCGGGCCCGCTCACCGTCCGCGTGCGCCTCGACGATCTCGTCGAAGGTCCGCTTCATGTCGAGCATCATGGCGTGCAGCCGGCCGCCCCCGGCCACCCCCGCGCCCGCGACCTCGCGCGGGGTGTTGTCCAGCGAGTCGATCCCCATCGACTGCGCGAGCCGGCGCGCCGGGTCGATGGTGAGCACGACCACCTTGCGGCCGCGCCCGGCGGCCCGTACGCCCAGCGCCGCGGCCGTGGTGGTCTTGCCGACCCCGCCCGACCCGCAGCACACGATGATCCGGGTCCCCGGGTCGTCCAGCAGAGCGTCGACCTCCAGCCGCGGCGGAGTGTCCAGGCCCACGGTGTCCACCCCCTCGCTCATTCGGCCACCGCCTGCTTGCGCAGGTCCTTGGCCAGCCGGTAGAGCCCGGCCAGGTCCATCCCCGCTCCCAGCAGGGGCAGTTCGTACGTCGGCACGTCCAGCTCCCGCAGCACCGCGCGCTGACTCCGCTCCAGCTCCACCCGGCTCGCGTGCTCGGCGGCCTGCGTGAGCAGCGGCTCCACCAGCCGCTCGGCCAGCCCGCCGCGCCGCGCGCCGCCCAGTCCGGCCCGGGACAGCGCCTTCGCCACCTCGGCGCGGTGGCCGCCCGCGGCGGCGCGCAGGTTCTCCTCGTCCAAGTGGTGCGGCCGGACCATGTTGACCACGACGCGGCCCACCGGAAGCCCCGCCCCCACGAGCTCCGCGATGCCGTCGGCGGTCTCCTGGACCGGCATCTCCTCCAGCAGGGTGACCAGATGGACGGCCGTCTCGGGGGACTTGAGGACCTTCATGACGGCCTGCGCCTGGTTGTGGATCGGCCCGAACCGGGCGAGCCCCGCCACCTCGTCGTTCACGTTCAGGAACCGCGTGATCCGCCCGGTCGGCGGCGCGTCCATGACCACGTGGTCGTAGACGAACCGGCCGGCCCGGTCCTTGCGCCGCACCGCCTCGCACGCCTTGCCGGTGAGCAGCACGTCCCGCAGCCCCGGCGCGATGGTCGTCGCGAAGTCGATGGCGCCGAGCTTCTTGAGCGCGCGGCCAGCCGAGCCGAGCTTGTAGAACATCTGGAGGTAGTCGAGCAGCGCCCGCTCGGCGTCGATGGCCAGCGCGAAGACCTCACCGCCCCCCGGCGCGACGGCGATCTTCCGCTCCTCGTACGGGAGCGCCTCGGCGCCGAACAGCTGCGCCAGTCCCTGCCTGCCCTCGACCTCCACGAGAAGAGTCCGCCTGCCCTCGCGTGCGAGGGCGAGCGCGAGTGCCGCGGCGACCGTGGTCTTGCCGGTGCCGCCCTTGCCGCTGACCACCTGGAGCCTGCTCACAGCGTCCGAGCCTAACCACTCGGGTCCCGGCGCGCGCAGGAGCCCCGCATCACAGGCATTACGCTCGCTCCCATGACCAAGAAGTTCGAATACGCGACCGTCCCCCTGCTGGTCCACGCCACCAAGCAGATCCTGGACACCTGGGGCGAGGACGGCTGGGAGCTCGTCCAGGTCGTGCCCGGGCCGAACAACCCCGAGCAGCTCGTGGCCTACCTCAAGCGGGAGAAGGCGTGAGCGGCGTCGTCGAGGCGAAGCTCGCCGAGCTCGGCCTGACCCTGCCGGAGGTCGTGCCGCCGCTGGCCACGTACCAGCCGGCCGTGCGGTCGGGCGTGTACGTGTACACCGCCGGCCAGCTGCCGATGGTCAAGGGCAGCCTGCCGGTCACCGGCAAGGTCGGCGCCGAGGTCTCGGCCGGGCAGGCCAAGGAGCTGGCCGCCACCTGCGCGCTGAACGCCCTGGCCGCCGTCAAGTCCGTGATCGGCGACCTGGACAAGATCGCGCGTGTCGTGAAGGTCGTCGGCTTCGTCGCCTCGGCCCCCGACTTCACGGCCCAGCCCGGCGTGCTCAACGGCGCGAGCGAGCTGCTCGGCGCCGTCCTCGGTGACAAGGGCGTGCACGCCCGCAGCGCCGTCGGTGTGGCGGTGCTCCCGCTGGACGCCCCGGTCGAGATCGAGATCCAGGTAGAGCTGGTCGCAGGCGCCTGACGCGTCCCGCGCACGACCCGGCCGCCGCGCCGGCCCGCACGACCCGGCCCCGTCGGCCCGCCGGACCCCGTCCGGCGGCCCGGCGGGGCCGTTCGCGTTCCGGTCGGGGCGCCCGCCGGCGGCGGCGGCCCTCGAACATCGGGCCGGATGGTCGTAGCATCCCGGCATGCCGAATGGTCAGCACCGTCCACAGCAGCCGACGCCCCCCGCGGGGGGCCAGTGGTATCCGCCGGAGTGGCCCGACCGCATCCGCGCGCTCGCGGACGGCTCCCTCACCCCGGTGGCGCCGCGCCGCGCCGCCACCGTGATGCTGCTGCGCGACACCCCCGCCGGTCCGGCCGTGCACATGCTCCGCAGGCGGGTCTCCATGGCCTTCGCCGCGGGCGCGTACGCCTATCCGGGCGGCGGCGTCGACCCCCGCGACGAGGAGCACCAGGTCGGTTGGGCGGGGCCCTCCCTGGACGACTGGGCCGCGCGGCTGGGGACCGACCCCAGGACCGCCCAGGCCATCGTCTGCGGCGCGGTGCGGGAGACCTTCGAGGAGGCGGGCGTACTGCTGGCGGGGGAGACCCCCGACACCGTCGTCGGCGACACCACCGGCGACGACTGGGAGGCCGACCGGCTGGCCCTCGTCGGGCGGGAGCTGTCCTTCGCGGAGTTCCTCGACCGCCGCGGCCTGCGCCTGCGCTCCGACCTGCTCGGGGCCTGGGCGCGCTGGATCACGCCGGAGTTCGAGCCGCGCCGCTACGACACCTGGTTCTTCGTCGCCGCCCTCCCCGACGGGCAGCGCACCCGCAACGCCTCCACCGAGGCCGACCGGACCGTCTGGATCCGCCCCGCCGACGCGGCCGCCGGCTACGACCGGGGCGAGCTGCTGATGATGCCGCCCACCATCTCCACCCTGCGCTCCCTGGAGCCGTACGCGAGCGCCTCGGCCGCCCTCGCGGGCGCCGCCGCGCAGGACTTGGCCCCCGTACTCGCCAGGGCCGCTCTGGAGGACGGCGAGCTGGTGCTCAGCTGGCCGGGCCACGACGAGTTCACCAAACGAGTCCGACCGGGAGGCCCCGCATGACCGACGCCGCAGCCCTCCCCGGCCATCCCCGCGGGGTGGTCGCCTCCGGGCGGGCGACCCGACGCGCCGTGAACGTCCTGGCCCCCAACGCCTCGGCGATGACCCTGGACGGCACCAACACCTGGCTCGTCAGCGAGCCGGACTCCGACCTGGCGGTGGTCATCGACCCCGGCCCGCTGGACGAGAGGCACCTGCGCGCGGTCGTCGACGCCGCCGAACGGGCCGGCAAGCGGGTCGCCCTTACCCTCCTCACCCACGGCCACCCCGACCACGCCGAGGGCGCCGCCCGCTTCGCCGAGCTCACCCGCACCAAGGTCCGGGCGCTGGACCCGGCCCTGCGCCTCGGCGACGAGGGCCTGGCCGCCGGGGACGTGGTGCGGACGGGCGGGCTGGAGCTGCGGGTCGTCCCCACCCCGGGCCACACCAGCGACTCCCTCTGCTTCCACCTGCCGGCGGACCGGGCGGTGCTGACCGGCGACACGATCCTCGGCCGGGGCACCACCGTCGTGGCCCACCCCGACGGCCGCCTCGGGGACTACCTGGACTCGCTGCGCCGGCTGCGCTCGCTCACGGTCGACGACGGGGTACGCGTCGTCCTGCCGGGGCACGGGCCGGTCCTGGAGGACGCGCAGGGCGCCGTGGAGTACTACCTCGCCCACCGGGCCCACCGCCTCGCCCAGGTCGAGACGGCGGTCGAGAACGGCTTCACCACCCCCGAGGCCGTCGTCGCCCAGGTCTACGCGGACGTGGACCCCTCGCTGTGGCCCGCCGCGCAGTGGTCCGTCCGGGCGCAGCTGGAGTACCTGCAGGACCACGGGCTGATCCCGGGGGGCCCTGAATGAGCGGGCCGCCCGCGCCGCGGGCCGTCTCCGCCGGACGGGGTGGTCGGGGCCCGCGCCGTCCCGTGCGGCGCGGACCGTCCCCGGGTGCCGCGGCCGCCGGGGCGCGTCAGGGCCTCGGGGTCCGACGGCCGTGCCGCGCGGTGTACTCCGCCGCCAGCCACGGCCCCAGGTCCTCGACGTACGCGCGCGGCACGGCCGGGTCCGCGACCGGTTCCAGCGCCACCGACGCCGCCTCCCGCATCTGCGCCGCGCGCCGCGGGTAGTACCGGCCGAAGACCTCCGCCGACTCGGCGAGGTCACTGGTCCAGCCGCCCCAGCGGGGCATCACCAGCGTGAAGCCGGTACGTACGAGCTTGCGCGCGAGGGTCCGGCTCAGCGCGCGGTACTCCGGCGGCGTGGAGGCCTCCCGGACCCGGGCCCGCCAGCCGGGCAGCAGCTCGGCGAGGTCGCCGTTGGTCTCGCGGGCGAGGACGGTGTCCGGGCGGTAGCGGGGCAGGTGCTCGGCCAGGTCCGCGCCGAGCAGCGGGGTGCACAGGCAGGCCACGAACCAGCCCAGGTCGTACCGTTCCGGCTCGCTCAGCAGCCGGTCCCTGCCGTGGAGCAGGATCCCGACCCCGTCGATCTGCGGGAAGTCCGCGTCGAGCCCGGCGCCCAGCACCTCTGCGATGTCCCGGTCCTCGGCGGCCGGCCCGCGGTGGAGGGCGAGCAGCAGGTCGAGGTCGGAGCGGCCGGGCCGGGCCGTGCCGCGCGGCAGGGACCCGTAGAGGTACGCGCTGTGCAGCCGGCCCCCGTACGCCTGGGCGATCCGCTCGCGGGCCGCGGCGACGACCGGGCGGAACAGCGGCGCCACCCGCCCGAGGGATCCCTCCCGCTCGAAGCAGCCGTCCGCGTCGAGGCCTCTGTGGTCCATGCCTCCACTGTGCATCGCCCGCCCCGGCCGAGGTCGGGCGCCTTGGGCCCGGGTACGCGGAAGGGCCCCGTCCGGGTTCGGACGGGGCCTCCACCGCGCTCGGGGCGCGGGCGGGTCAGCGGGAGCGCTTCGCCAGCCGCTCCACGTCCAGCAGGATCACCGCGCGGGCCTCCAGGCGGAGCCAGCCGCGGCCCGCGAAGTCGGCCAGGGCCTTGTTCACGGTCTCGCGGGAGGCGCCGACGAGCTGCGCGAGCTCCTCCTGCGTCAGGTCGTGCACGACGTGGATGCCCTCCTCCGACTGCACGCCGAAGCGGCGCGACAGGTCGAGGAGCGCCCGCGCCACACGGCCGGGAACGTCGGAGAAGACCAGGTCGGACATCTGGTCGTTGGTCTTGCGCAGGCGTCGGGCGACGGCGCGCAGCAGGGCGGTCGCGACCTCGGGCCGGGCGTTCAGCCAGGGCTGGAGGTCGCCGTGCCCGAGACCGAGCAGCTTGACCTCCGTCAGCGCGGTCGCGGTGGCGGTGCGCGGGCCCGGGTCGAAGAGCGACAGCTCGCCGATCAGCTCACCGGGGCCGAGGACGGCGAGCATGTTCTCGCGGCCGTCGGGGGAGGTGCGGTGCAGCTTCACCTTGCCCTCGGTCACCACGTACAGCCGGTCCCCGGGGTCGCCCTCGTGGAACAGGGCGTCACCGCGTGCGAGGGTCACCTCGCCCATGGAGGCGCGGAGCTCCGCGGCCTGCTCGTCATCGAGCGCCGCGAAGAGCGGGGCGCGCCGCAGAACGTCGTCCACGAGTCTCTCTCCTATGTCGACCTGCTCAGGGGACCGTGCTCCCCATTTTGCCGGACGGCTCAAACAGTGCGATCAATCACAAGGATGCCGGACGTACGGGTGTGCTGTGCGGCGGGAGGCCAATCGGGGTGGTGTTACCTGAGGTCCGGGCGGGTGTCGGCGGCCGGCCTTAGGCTGGCCGGGTGTCCAACAAGCCGGTGAGAGCACAGGCCAAGGGGTCCGCACGAGTGACGGCCCCCAGAAATTCAGCCGTGGGCGAACAAGCCCCGGGAGAGGCGTCCGCGGGGGCCCCAGCAGCCCCCGAGGGCAAAGCTTCGGCCAAGAAACCGAAGGCCGCCGCGCCCGAATCCCGCCTGGCCATGGTGCGCAGGGCCCGTCGGATCAATCGGGAACTGGCCGAGATCTATCCGTACGCCCATCCGGAGCTCGACTTCCGCGATCCCTTCGAGCTGCTCGTCGCCACCGTGCTCTCCGCGCAGACCACCGACCTGCGCGTGAACCAGACGACCCCCGCCCTGTTCGCCGCCTACCCGACCCCCGAGGACATGGCCGCGGCCGTCCCCGAGGAGCTGGAGGAGCTGATCCGGCCGACCGGGTTCTTCCGGATGAAGGCCAAGTCCCTGCTCGGCCTCTCGCAGACCCTGCGGGACGAGTTCGGGGGCGAGGTGCCCG
Organism: Streptomyces sp. NPDC058662; assembly: GCF_042716255.1. NCBI lineage: Bacteria > Bacillati > Actinomycetota > Actinomycetes > Kitasatosporales > Streptomycetaceae > Streptomyces > Streptomyces sp. NPDC058662. The sequence goes on from NZ_JBHXRU010000007.1 coordinate 91,976, forward strand.
GCCGGCTGGAAGACCTCGTGAGGCTGCCCGGAGTCGGCCGCAAGACGGCGAACGTGGTCCTCGGCAACGCCTTCGGCGTCCCCGGGATCACCGTCGACACCCACTTCGGACGGCTGGTGCGCCGCTGGAAGTGGACCGCGCACGAGGACCCCGAGAAGGTCGAGGCGGACATCTGCGCGATCTTCCCGAAGAGCGAGTGGACGATGCTCTCGCACCGCGTCGTCTTCCACGGCCGCCGGATCTGCCACTCCCGCAGGCCCGCCTGCGGTGCCTGCCCGATCGCCCCGCTCTGCCCGGCGTACGGGGAGGGCGAGACGGATCCGGAGAAGGCGCGGAAGCTGCTCAAGTACGAGAAGGGCGGACAGCCGGGCCAGCGGCTGAGCCCGCCCGCGGACTACCCGGGCCTGCCCGCCCCGCCGCTGGGCGGCGCGGCGGTGTCCTGACCCGGCGACCCGGCGGAACGAATCGGTACCCGGACCGCGTTCGACGGTGTGGGAGAACACGGACAGGGGTGCCTATGACGCGCGGTACACGGGACGAGACCGAGACGGCGGTGCGCGGCGCCGCGGGAGCCACGGGAGCCACGGCCGCCGCGCGTGAGGCCCCGTACGGCGCCCCACGCGGCACTACGGCCCTCAGCACCGCCGGGCTGCCCGGTTGGCTCTCCCCGGTCGTGGAGGCCGCGCAGACGGTCACCCCGGCCCAGCTGAGCCGCTTCCTGCCGCCCGAGGACGGCCGGGGGCGGCAGTCGGCCGTCCTCGTCCTGTTCGGCGAGGGCCCCAGGGGCCCCGAGCTGCTGCTGATGGAGCGCGCCGGAACCCTGCGCTCGCACCCCGGGCAGCCGTCCTTCCCCGGCGGCGCGCTCGACCCGCAGGACGGGGACCCGCAGACCACCGGTCCGCTGCGCGCCGCGCTGCGGGAGGCCGAGGAGGAGACCGGGCTCGACCCGCGCGGGGTGCAGCTCTTCGGGGTGCTGCCCCGGCTCTACATTCCGGTGAGCGAGTTCGTGGTGACCCCCGTGTTGGGCTGGTGGCGCGCCCCGAGCCCGGTGGGCGTCGTGGACCCGGCCGAGACGGCGCGGGTCTTCACGGTGCCGGTGGCCGATCTCGCCGACCCCGGCCACCGGGTCATGACCGTGCACCCGAGCGGCCACCTGGGGCCCGGTTTCACCGTCGAATCGGCTCTGGTCTGGGGTTTCACGGCCGGGGTGATCGACCGGATCCTGCACTTCGCGGGGTGGGAAAGGGAGTGGGACCGCTCACGGCAGGTCCCGCTCGACTGGCGCGCATGAGACGGTGGCCCACGTGAACGTGCTGGACATCCTGTTGCTGCTCGCCGCCGTGTGGTTCGCGATCGTCGGCTACCGCCAGGGGTTCGTCGTCGGCGTCCTGTCGGTGATCGGCTTCCTCGGCGGTGGCCTCGTCGCCGTGTCCCTGCTCCCGCTGGTCTGGGACCGGGTGACGGACAACGGCACCCAGGTCAGTACCACGGTGGTCGTGATCGCCGTCGTCATGATCATTATTTGTGCCTCCGTCGGCCAGGCCCTGACCACCCACCTGGGCGGCAAGCTGCGCCGCCAGATCACCTGGTCGCCCGCGCGCGCGCTCGACGCGACGGGCGGGGCGCTGGTGAACGTGGTGGCGATGCTGCTGGTGGCCTGGCTGATCGGGTCCGCGCTCGCCGGGACCTCCCTGCCCACGCTGGGCAAGGAGGTGCGCAACTCCAAGGTGCTCCTCGGGGTGTCGCGTGTGATGCCCGAGCAGGCGAACACCTGGTTCTCGGACTTCAGCGCCACCCTCGCGCGCAACGGCTTCCCGCAGGTGTTCAGCCCGTTCTCCACCGAGCCGATCACCGAGGTGACGGCCCCCGATCCGCAGCTCGCCCGCAGCCCCGTCGCGGAGATCGCCAAGCGCTCGATCGTGAAGGTCGTCGGCACCGCGCCCAGTTGCAGCAAGGTGCTGGAGGGCACCGGCTTCGTCTTCGCGCCCGGCAAGGTCATGACCAACGCGCACGTCGTCGGAGGGGTCGGCGAGCCGACCGTGCAGGTCGGAGGCGAGGGCAAGCTGTACGACGGCAAGGTCGTGCTCTACGACTGGGAGCGCGACATCGCCGTCCTGGACGTGCCCAAGCTGCCCGCCCCGGCACTGGAGTTCACGGACAAGGACGCGGCGAGCGGCGGCGACGCGATCGTCGCCGGCTTCCCGGAGAACGGCGCGTACGACGTGCGCGCGGCCCGCGTCCGCGGCCGCATCAACGCCAACGGCCCGGACATCTACCACCGGGGCACCGTCCGGCGCGACGTCTACTCGCTGTTCGCGACGGTCCGCCAGGGCAACTCGGGCGGACCGCTGCTCACGCCCGACGGGAAGGTGTACGGAGTCGTCTTCGCCAAGTCCCTCGACGACCCGAACACCGGGTACGCGCTGACGACGGACGAGATCCGCGATGACATCCGCATCGGCAGGACCGCCGACCGCCGGGTCGAGACCCAGGGCTGCGCCCTCTGAACCGACGCCCGACGCCCGCTTGCCCGACGCTCCCGCCCGCCGCGGCTCTCTATGTCCGGGGATGACGCAGGCGGGCCGAGACCCAGCGGGCCCGGCGGCGCAGGATGCGCGGAATTCCGAGGCGGAGGTCGTGGCCGGGCCGGCCGGACCTCTCGTAGGTGCCCGGCGTCACTGCCGAGCGACGTTCATGTGCGGTGTAACCGTAGTCGTGCGTCCAGCTCATACTCCGAGCTGTGCCCGGGCCCCAAGGTCGGTAACCCCGTCCGGGGCGGCCAATTGGCCTATGCGCCGGGCAATTGAATGTTCGTAGGACAAGCGTACGGGCCGATCGCGCACGGGAGATGACAGGCGGTCAGCGGTCCGGCTCGGGATCCTTCAGCCAGTTGACCAGCTCGGTCGAGAAGGCCGCCGGGTCCTCCTCGTGCGGGAAGTGCCCGAGGCCATCGAACAGCCGCCACCGGTACGGGGCTTCGACGTACTCACCGGAGCCGGCCGCGCTCCGGGTGCGCATCACCGGGTCCAGCGACCCGTGCAGGTGCAGTGTCGGCACCCGGACCGGCCGCTTCATCCGCCGGTTGAACTGCAGCCCGTCGGGGCGGGCCATCGAACGCATCATCCAGCGGTACGGCTCGATCGAGCAGTGCGCCGTGGACGGGATGCACATGGCCCGCCGGTAGACGGCGAGCGCCTCCTCGTCCGCGCCGTCCCGGACCCGGGGCCCCGACCACTGGGTGATCAGCTCGCCCACCAGCGCCCCGTCGTCCGCGACGAGCCTGCGCTCGGGGAGGAACGGCGGCTGGAAGCCCCAGATGTGCGAACTCGCCCTGGTCTGGCCGAGGTCCGACAGCATGGCCGAGCGCCAGCGGCGCGGATGCGGCATGGAGGAGACCACGAGCCGGCGCACCAGCTTCGGCCGCATCACGGCGGCGGTCCAGGCGAGGTACCCGCCCAGGTCGTGCCCGACGAGCGCGGCGTCCGGCTCGCCGAGGGACCGGATGACGCCGGTGACGTCGAGGGCCAGATTGGCGGGGTCGTAACCGCGCGGGGTGCGGTCGCTGCCGCCCACTCCGCGCAGGTCCATCGCGACCGCCCGGTACCCGGCGTCGGCGAGCGCGGTCATCTGGTGCCGCCAGGTCCACCAGAACTGCGGGAATCCGTGCAGGAGCAGCACCAGCGGCCCGTCACCGACCTCGGCGACGTGGAAGCGGGCCCCGTTGGCGGCGACGTCCCGGTGCGTGACGGGCTTCCCGCCGGGGATGTCGAGCCGTACCGCCGTGGCGGCGGTGGGGGGCGTGCCGGGATCCGGCGTGGGCGCTGTCATGAGGACGAGCGTGCCACACCCACAGCCTGGTCACTGACCGGCCGCGCGTGCGGCTTGACGGTTCCGACGAGGGCCGCGGTCTGCTTGACCGACTCGATGGTCTTGACCGGCGGCTTGACCTTCTTGAACTTCGCGACCGCCAGCAGCCCGATCAGGCCCGCCAGCAGCCAGAACGCGACGCCGACGATGAGGAAGGACCATGCGAGGCCGAGCCCGAGGTTATGGATCCCGTACGCCGCGGCGAAACTCAGTACGGGGAGGGAGAAGAGCAGGAGCACGCCCGCCACGATCGCCGCGCCGCTGCCGATGCCGGCGCGCTTGACGTCCTGCTTGATCTCCACCTTGGCCAGGGCGATCTCGTCGTGCACCAGGGCGGACATCTCGGCGGTGGCCGAGGCGACCAGTTGGCCGAGTGTGCGCTCGGCTCCTTGCACCCCTTGGTCCACTGCGCTCATCGCTCTCTCCTCTGTCGTCTGCTGCCGGCGGTTGTGCTGCGTCGTCAGTCAGATCATGCCGGACGGTCGGCCCCGGCGTTGGACCCGGCCGCCGGTTCGCCCGCGTCGGCGGCCGCGGCCTCCGCCTTGCGGCGGTGCTCCGCGGCCCGGTCCTCGTAGATCCGGGCCATCCGGAGGTGGTACTCGGGGTTGCCCTCCTCGTAGATGTCCGGGATGCCGTCGCGGTCCTCGTCGCGCTCCTCGGCCTCGGTGAGGGAGCGGTACGTGCGGTTGCGGAGCTTGAGCAGGACGCAGGCGATCACCGCCGCGATCAGGGAGCCGATCAGCACGGCGGCCTTGACCTCGTCGGTGAGGACGGCGTCGCCGGCGAAGGCGAGTTCGCCGATCAGGAGGGAGACGGTGAAGCCGATGCCCGCGAGCGAGGCCACGGCCAGGACGTCCGGCCAGGCGAGGTCCTCGTTGAGTTCGGCCCTGGTGAACCGCGCGGCCAGCCAGGTGCCGCCGAAGATGCCCACCGTCTTGCCGACGACCAGGCCGAGCACCACGCCGAGGGTCTCGGGTCGGGTGAAGACCTGCGCGATGGACTCGTCGGAGAGGGACACGCCGGCGGAGAGCAGGGCGAAGAGGGGCACGGCCAGCCCGGCCGAGACCGGCCGCACCAGGTGCTCGATGCGTTCGCCGGGGGAGCGCTCCTCGCCGTCCTCGCGGTGGCAGCGGAGCATCAGGCCCATGGCGACGCCCGCGATCGTCGCGTGCACGCCGCTGTTGTACATCAGGCCCCAGATGACCAGGGCGAGCGGGAGGTAGACGTACCAGCCGCGGACGCGGCGGCGCAGCAGGAACCAGAAGAGGGCCAGGCCGGCGACGGCGCCGCCGAGCGCGGGGAAGTTCAGCTGGTCGGTGAAGAACACCGCGATGATCAGGATGGCGAAGAGGTCGTCGACCACCGCGAGGGTGAGCAGGAAGGCGCGCAGGGCCGACGGCAGCGAGGTGCCGATGACCGCGAGGACGGCCAGCGCGAAGGCGATGTCGGTGGCGGTGGGGACCGCCCAGCCGTCCATCGAGCCGCCGCCGACGGTGTTGACCAGTACGTAGACCAGCGCGGGCACGGCCATGCCGCAGAGGGCCGCGATCACCGGGAGGGCCGCCGCCCTCATGTCGCGCAGGTCGCCCGCGACGAGCTCGCGCTTGAGCTCGACGCCGGCGACGAAGAAGAAGATGGCGAGCAGGCCGTCCGCCGCCCAGTGCTGGAGCGAGAGGTCGAGGCCGAGTGCGGCGGGCCCGATGTGGAAGGACCGGACGCTGTCGTAGCTGTCGGCGAGGGCGGGGACGTTCGCCCAGACCAGGGCGGCGACCGCGGCCAGGAGGAGCAGCACGCCACCGACCGTCTCGGCGCGCAGCGCGTCGGCGACGATCCGTCGCTCGGGGAGCGACAGCCTGCTGAGCAGCTTGCGGCTGGGTGTGGGCGTGGCCACGGGGGGTACCTCCGGTGGGACGACGGCATGACACATGCTGTTGCCGACCAGACTTCCCGGCGCACCCTGGGCCGCTGCGACTGCTTCCGCGACCGTTTCCGTGACTGCTCTGCTGTTGTTTCTGCTGTTGTTGCGGCGTCGAACACCGACGCCGTTCGTACTTTACAGGGTGGCCAGTGGTATCAGGCGATCTTCACCTTAAACGGGCGGAGGGTGTCCGGCGCGCTGTGCGCCGGACACCCTCCGAACTCCGCGGGGCCCCTGCGCCGCTGCGGCCCCCGGGGCCGTGCGGCCCGTGCGGCCCTTCCGGCCGCGGTGCCGTCAGTCGTCGCTGCCGGCCGCGGGGAGCTTGCTCTGGATCAGGTCCATCACCGAGGAGTCCGCCAGGGTGGTGACGTCACCGACCGCGCGGTCCTCCGCCACATCGCGCAGCAGACGCCGCATGATCTTGCCCGAGCGGGTCTTCGGCAGCTCTTGGACCGGGACGATCCGCTTCGGCTTGGCGATGGGCCCGAGGGTCGCGCCCACGTGGTTGCGGAGCTCCCCGACCAGGGTGTCGGTCTCGGAGGCGCTGCCGCGCAGGATGACGAAGGCCACGATGGCCTGGCCGGTGGTGTCGTCCTTCGCGCCGACGACCGCCGCCTCGGCGACGGAGGGGTGCGAGACGAGCGCGGACTCGACCTCGGTGGTCGAGATGTTGTGCCCGGACACCAGCATCACGTCGTCCACCCGGCCCAGCAGCCAGATGTCCCCGTCGTCGTCCTTCTTGGCGCCGTCGCCCGCGAAGTACCTGCCCTCGAACCGCGACCAGTAGGTGTCGATGAACCGCTGGTCGTCACCCCAGATGGTGCGCAGCATGGCCGGCCACGGCTCGGTGAGGACCAGGTAGCCGCCACCGCCGTTCGGGACCTCGTGCGCCTCGTCGTCCACGACGGTGGCGCCGATCCCGGGCAGGGCGCGCTGCGCCGAACCGGGCTTGGTGTGGGTGACGCCCGGCAGGGGCGAGATCATCATCGCGCCGGTCTCGGTCTGCCACCACGTGTCCACGATCGGGCAGCGGTCGCCGCCGATGTGCTTGCGGTACCAGATCCAGGCCTCGGGGTTGATCGGCTCGCCCACCGAGCCCAGCACGCGCAGGCTCGACAGGTCGAACTTCGCGGGGATGTCGTCGCCCCACTTCATGAACGTCCGGATGGCTGTCGGCGCCGTGTAGAGGATCGTGACGCCGTACTTCTGCACGACCTCCCAGAACCGGCCCTGGTGCGGGGTGTCCGGCGTGCCCTCGTACATCACCTGCGTGGCGCCGTTCGCGAGCGGCCCGTAGACGATGTACGAGTGCCCGGTCACCCAGCCGACGTCGGCGGTGCACCAGTAGACGTCGGTCTCCGGCTTCAGGTCGAACACCGCGTGGTGGGTGTACGCGGTCTGCGTGAGGTAGCCGCCCGAGGTGTGCAGGATGCCCTTCGGCTTTCCCGTGGTCCCCGAGGTGTAGAGGATGAAGAGCGGGTGCTCGGCGTCGAAGGCCTGCGGGGTGTGCTCGGCGGACTGGCGGCCGACCACGTCGTCCCACCACAGGTCGCGGCCCTCGGTGAAGGCGGTGTCCTGGCCCGTGCGGCGCACGACGAGGACGTGCTCGACCTGCGGGCACTTGGCGACGGCCTCGTCGATGGCGGGCTTGAGGGCGGAGGGCTTGCCGCGGCGGTAGCCGCCGTCGGCGGTGATGACCAGTTTGGCGTCGGCGTCCTGGATGCGGGAGGCGACGGCGTCGGCGGAGAAGCCGCCGAAGACCACGGAGTGCGCGGCGCCGACGCGGGCGCACGCGAGCATCGCGACGACCGCCTCGGGGATCATCGGCAGGTACACGGCGACACGGTCGCCGGCCCGGACACCCAGCTCGGTCAGGGCGTTGGCGGCCTTGGAGACCTCGTCCTTGAGCTCGGCGTAGGTGATCGAGCGGCTGTCGCCGGGCTCGCCCTCGAAGTGGATGGCGACGCGGTCGCCGTTGCCGGCCTCGACATGGCGGTCCACGCAGTTGTACGCGACGTTGAGTGTGCCGTCCGCGAACCACTTCGCGAAGGGCGGGTTCGTCCAGTCGAGCGTCTCGGTCGGCTCCGTGGCCCAGGTCAGCCTCCGGGCCTGCTCGGCCCAGAAGCCCAGCCGGTCCGCGTCGGCCTGTGCGTACGCAGCCTCAGTCACATTGGCGGCGGTGGCCAGATCGGCGGGCGGTGCGAACCGCCGCTCCTCCTTGAGCAGATTGGCCAGGCTTTCGTTGCTCACGACATCTCCCTTTCCCAGGGTGTCCGTTGTGTCCCCGGGGCATAGCTCATCAGTCAGCGGCCCAGGTGACAAGGGGTAGCCGGAAATTGGTTTAGACCTATAGCACGTCACGGAACCGCGCGGGTGACCGGGCCGCGGCGGTGCCCGACGGCGTGGCAATGGCCCCCTCCCGCCCCGGAGGGTGGGAAGGGGCCAACCGATTGCACGGATACGGGAGGGTATCGGTTCAGGCGTTCTGACCGACCGTGTCGAAGACCCGGCAGTCGAAGAAGTCCTCGCCCTCGGAGAGCAGGTAGGCCTGTGCCTCACCCACATGGAAGTACATGCCGTGGAGCTCCAGGGTCCCCTCGGCGAGGCGCCGGGCCACCGACTCGTGCGCCCGCAGGTGCTCCAGCTGCTGCACCACGTTGGTCAGGCACAGCTGCTCCACCGCGTCCGCCGGGAGCCGGCCGGAGATCCGGGCCCAGGCGTGGTGGCGGCTGCCCATCCGCTCCAGGCTGGGCAGGCCGTGCCGCAGCCAGCGGCGCAGCGGGGTCATCGGCGCGCCGGGCGAGGAGCTGAGCAGCGCCTGCATGGCGCCGCAGCCCGAGTGCCCGCACACCGTGATGCTGTCCACCTGGAGTACGTCCACGGCGTACTCGATGGCCGCCGCGACCGAGTCGTCGGTGGACTCGGCTCCCGGCAGCGGGACCAGATTGCCGACATTGCGGACGGTGAACAGGTCGCCCGGGCCGCTGGCGGTGATCATGCTGGTCACCAGGCGGGAGTCCGCGCAGGTGAGGAAGAGCTGCGAGGGGCGCTGGCCCTCCCGGGCGAGCCGGGCGAGCTCGTCCCGCACATGGGGGGCGGTGTCGCGCTGGAAGGCGCTGATGCCGTTGGCCAGTTGGCCCGCGCCGCGCCGCCGGGGCGCCGGGGTCGGCTTACCGGGGGCCGCTGCCTCCCGTGCCGCCGCCCGCGCCGCGGCCGCGGCGGCGGTGCCGGTCGTGGGCCGGGACGGTGTGACGGCCGGGGTCGTGCCGCCGGCGTGGCCGGAGCCGGTGCCGTGGCCGGTGCCGGGGCCGGTGGGCGCGCCGTGGCCGGCCCCCGCGCCCGGGGCGGCCGTACCGGCGCCGACCGTGGCGGCGTTGATCGCGCGGTGGTCGCAGTGGTTCTGCCACGGAGTCCACGGGCGGCAGCACTGGTGGCCGCCGCGCGGTGCCGCGCGCCGGGAGGCGTCGGACTCGGACTCGGCCTCGGCCTCGACCTCGCCGGACCGGGCGGATCCGGAGCGGCCGGTCACCTCAACCGAGCCCCCGTGCGCCCGGTGGGACTCCTGCCAGTCGTGCAGGGTCTCGTAGGCCGCGTGGTCCATGAACGAGCCGTCCAGCTCGACCACCGCATGGCCGCCGTGCGGGATCTGGTTCAGCACCCGGCTCAACCGGGGTACGGCGAGGAAGGTCAACTGCCCGCGTGCCAGCACGCGGTGGACGCCGTCCTCGGTCCGCTCCAGTGTGATCCGGGTCCGGGCCAGCCGGTGCAGGGCCAGCGCGACGGCCACCGCGATGCCGATGGCGACGCCCTCCAGGACCCCGCCGAGGACCACGGCCACGATGGTCGTGCCGTAGACCAGGGCCTCCCGGTGCCGGGTGACACTGCGCAGGTGCGTGATGCTGACCATCTGCACGCCGACCGCCATCACCAGGGCGGCCAGGGCGGCCAGCGGGATCAGGTCGAGGACCGGCACGAGCAGACCGGCCGCGAGCAGCACCCACAGCCCGTGCATCATGGACGACCGGCGGCTGGTCGCGCCGGACTTGACGTTGGCCACGCTGCGGACGGCCACACCGGTGATGGGCAGCCCGCCCAGGGCGCCGGAGACGATGTTCGCCGCGCCCTGGCCCCGGAGCTCCCGGTTCAGGTCGGCGCGCGGCGGGCGGTTGGCCGTACCGCGCTCGGACGCGATCAGCTTGTCGGTCGCCACCGCGGACAGCAGTGACTCCACGCTGCCGACCAGGGTGATCGTCAGGACCGCGGCGATGAGGCCGAGGACAGGGCCTTCCGGCAGCTCGGGCAGCGCGTGGCTGCGCCAGGACGGCAGGTCGACCCGGGGCAGGGAGAGCCCGGCCAGAGCGGCGAAGGCGGTGGCCGTGGCCACGGCGGCGAGGGCGGCCGGCACCTTGCGCAGGGCGCGGCCCGCCCGTCCGGGCAGCCGGGGCCAGCTCAGCAGTACGAGCAGGGTCAGCGCGCTGATGCCGAGAGCGACCGGATGCAGGTCGGCGAGCTGGCCGGGGAGTCCGAGGACATTGGCGACGACGGAGCTCTGCGGGGTGCCGCCGAGCACGATGTGCAGTTGGGCCACGGCGATGGTCACGCCGATGCCCGCGAGCATGCCGTGCACGATGGCCGGGCTGACCATGAGCGCCGAGCGGGCGGTGCGCAGCGCGGCGAGGCCGAGCTGGCAGAAGCCGGCGAGGACGGTGATGGCGCAGGTGGTGCGCCATCCGTAGTGCTGGATCAACTCGGCGGTGACCACGGTCAGTCCGGCGGCGGGACCGCTTACCTGGAGCGGTGCGCCGCCGAGCCGTGCGGCCACGATCCCGCCGACCGCCGCGGCCACGAGGCCCGCCTGGAGCGGGGCGCCGGTGGCCAGGGCGATGCCGAGGGAGAGCGGCAGCGCGATCAGGAAGACCGCGATGGAGGCGGAGAGGTCCGCCGAGAGGTCGGCCGTCGGGGGCTTGGGGGAAGTGGCAGTCATAAGGTCCCGTCTCCTCTGGGGGAGGGGTGAAGCGGCGGGAGTCTCAACACTCAGTAAATGGATGGTAATGGAGAGTAAAGATGAGTGGTGGACAATCAGTGCAAATGGCGTACGAATTACCACGCACGAGTGATTAAGCATTTTGTCCGGCTTGTCATACCTTTCCTTCGGCGAACCGCATGGGACGTTGCGGCGCGGAAGTCCTGCGACGGAACTGCGAGGGAGAGGTGGGGCGGATGATCGCCGCCACGAGGAAGATCGCCGGTGGCGTGGTCGCCACGGCGCTGGTTCTGGGCGCGGCCGGGTGCAGCGCCTCGGAGTCCCCGGCTCCCGGAGGCCCGGGAGCCACGAAGGGCGCCCCCGCCCCCGAGGCCCCGGGCAGCGTCAACCGGCCCATCGGCGACGGGTCGACCGTCTACACCGGCCCGCAGCCGAACGTGCGCAAGCCGGAGCGGCTCAAGCCGGGCGAGAAGCCCCCGCAGTTCGTGGTGTTCTCGTGGGACGGCGCGGGAGAGGACAGCCAGAAGCTCTTCTCGCACTTCCGCCAGGTCGGCAAGAAGTACAACGCCCGGATGACGTACTTCCTCAGCGGCGTGTACATGCTTCCCGAGGAGAAACGTTCCCTCTATGCGGCCCCGCAGCACGCGGCGGGCCGCTCGGACATCGGCTTCGGCGACCCCCAGGGCATCAAGGACACCGCCACCCAGGTGCGCGGCGCCTGGCTGGAGGGCAACGAGATCGGCACCCACTTCAACGGCCACTTCTGCGGCCCCGACGGAGGCGTCGGCACCTGGTCCGTGGACGAGTGGAAGAGCGAGATCGGCCAGGCCAGGTCCTTCGTCAAGAACTGGAAGACGAACTCGCCGGCCCTCAAGGGCCTGCCCGGACTCCCATTCGACTACGACAAGGAGCTCATCGGCGCCCGCACCCCCTGCCTGGAGGGGCAGAAGAACTTCATGCTGGCGGCGAAGGACCTGGGCTTCCGCTACGACTCCAGCGGCATCAGCAAGCAGATCTGGCCCAAGAAGACGGACGGCCTCTGGGACATCCCGCTCCAGCTGGTGCCCATGCCGGGGCGCGCCTTCGACACGCTGAGCATGGACTACAACTACATGGTCAACCAGTCCGGGACCACCTCCCAGGGCGACCCCTCGCAGCACGCGTACTGGGGCGACCAGATGCGCGACGGCCTGCGCCAGGCCTTCGACCGGGTCTACCGGGGCAACCGCGCGCCGCTGATCATCGGCAACCACTTCGAGTCCTGGAACGGCGGCACCTACATGCGCGCCGTCGAGGAGTCCATCAAGTACATGTGCACGCAGAAGGAGGTCCGCTGCGTGCCGTTCCGGGAGCTGGTGGACTGGCTGGACGCGCAGGACCCGAAGGCCCTGGAGTGGATGCGCACCCTCGACGTCGGCGAGGAGCCGAAGGAGGGCTGGCAGCGGTTCCTGACCGCGGGGCCGCCGGCCGCACCGGCGACCCCCGCGGCGGTCACGCCGGCTGAGGAGCCGGCTGGGGAGTCGGACGAGGAGCCGGACGAGGGCTGACGGCGCCGGCCGCCGCGCCCTCGCGCAGGACGAAGCCGGGGTCGACCTGCTCCGCCAGGTCGACCCCGGTCTTGGCATTGCCCCAGCTCTGCGCGTTCTTGAGGTGGAAGCGGACCATCTGCTCGGTGTACCGGTCCCAGTCGCGGTGCGCGTACGAGTCGTCGGCGGCGTCCTGGAGGGCCTGGAGCGCGAGCCGGTTGCTGGCCTCAAGCAGCTCGAAGGCGGCCGGCCGGCCCTTCTCCATCGCGCGCACCCAGTCGGAGTGCCCGACGGTGACCAGCAGGTCCTCACCCGCCTCGTCCTGCAGGAACTCGATGTCCTCCGGGCCCTGCACCTTGTTGCCCACGACCTTGAGCGCGATCCCGAAGTCCCGCGCGTACTCCTTGTACTGGCGGTACACGGAGACGCCCTTGCGGGTCGGCTCGGCGACCAGGAAGGTCATGTCGAAGCGGGTGAACATGCCCGAGGCGAAGGAGTCGGAGCCGGCCGTCATGTCGACCACGACGTACTCGTCCGGGCCGTCGACCAGGTGGTTCAGGCAGAGTTCGACCGCGCCGACCTTCGAGTGGTAGCAGGCCACGCCCAGGTCGGACTCCGTGAACGGGCCGGTGGCCATGAGCCGTACGGGCTCGCCGTCGAGCAGTACGGTCCGCGCGCAGGCCTCGTACACCGGGTTGTCCTCGGTGACCCGCAGCAGACGCGAGCCGGCCCCGGGAGGCGTCGTTTTGATCATCTGCTCGGCGGAGGGGATGCGCGGGTTGGAACCCCGCAGGTACTCCTTGATCAGGGGCAGGTGCGCGCCGAGGGCGGGGAGCCCGGAGGCCTCGTCCTCGCCGAGTCCGAGCGCGGCGCCCAGGTGCTGGTTGATATCGGCGTCCACCGCGACGACGGGGGCCTCATTGGCTGCGAGGTGGCGGATGAAGAGGGAGGACAGCGTGGTCTTGCCGCTGCCGCCCTTTCCCACGAAAGCGATCTTCATGTTCACCTAGCGTAGTGGATCGAGTGCGTGCAGTTGTCAAGGTGAGTGAAGAAGACCACTCCAAGGAGGGGTCGGTGGCAGGGGTGGGCAGTGCGTAGGCTCCCTACTTATGAGTAGCGCTTCTGACCCGCTGGTCGCACTGGCAGGGCTTCCGGGTGTCGCCGAGTCCGTGGATTCCGTACGCAAGGCGGTGGACCGGGTCTACGGGCACCGGGTGATGCGCCGCCGCAGCGGGGAGATCACCTCGGAGGCCGCGCTGCGCGGCGCCCGGGGCAGCGCCGCGCTGTCCGGGGCGGACTGGGCTTTGGAGGAGGTGCGCCGCCGGACCGACTTCGGCTCCGAGCCGGAGGCGCTGACGGTGGGCGCCGCGCTGCGGCTCACCGCGGAGGCCGGCCAACTGCTGAGCATCTGGCGCCAGTCGCCGCTGCGGGTGCTGGCGCGGCTGCACCTGGTGGCCTCGGGGTCAACCGCGGAGGGCGACGTGGTGGGCCGCCCCCGCCTCGCGGGCGAGACGGTGGACGAACCGCTGGTCGAGCTCGCGCTGCCGAGTGCCGAGGAGGTCGCGGGTCGGCTCGACGGCCTGTCGCGCCTGATCATCGCGGGCGGCTCCGCCCCGGCGCTGGTCACGGCGGCGGTGGTGCACGGGGAGCTGCTGGCGCTGCGCCCCTTCGCCTCGTACAACGGGCTGGTCGCGCGGGCGGCCGAACGGATCGTCCTGATCAACAGCGGCCTCGACCCGAAGGCGATCTGCCCGGCGGAGGTCGGCCACGCGGAGCAGGGGCGCGCCGCCTACCTGGCCGCTTTCGAGGGCTACGTCTCCGGCACGGCGGAGGGGATGGGTGCCTGGATCGCGCACTGCGGCCGGGCGATCGAGCTCGGGGTCCGCGAATCGACAGCGGTCTGCGAGGCCCTGCAGCGCGGCGCGGCCTGAGGCTCGACGGGCCCGGACAAGGGTTGCGGCGACACCGTCGTGCTGTGGTGTCGCCGCTGGCACTCGCGTCCAGTTACCAAGCGTCCTCGAAATATGCCCATCAGGTCGGGAACTTTGCCCGTACCTGGTGCGGCTGGCCCGTAATCGACGGGTCGACGTCGCGTGGGTGCTCGGCGCTCGTGCTTCGGTCCGTGGGCCTTACTGCGTTTTAAAGATGATCCTCTCGGATGTTCTTTGGTCTCGCGGGCCGTTGACTCCTTTGTACTCCGCTTCGGTGACAAGCGAAACCCCTGGCTGCAGTTCTTTACTTTCCGGGGCGAGTGCGGGCAAATCGGACGGCTTTTATCGGCGCAGGCGCGACATGCGTACGGAGCCCCCGCCGGTGGACGGCGGGGGCTCCGTAGGGGTTCGGGTGCCGGGTGCGTCGGCCGGGCGTCAGCCGGTGGCGGCCACCGGGGTGCGTGGGCCGGGCGTCAGCCGGTGGCGGCGGCTGCCGGGGTGCGCCGGCCGGGTGTCAGCCGGTGGTGGCGGCCGCCAGTGCGGTGGCCCGGCGCCGGTTCGCGTACCAGACCAGTCCGGCGGTGGCCGCGGCCGCGCCGACGGCCGCCGCGGCGACCAGGGCGGGGCGCGCGGGCATCGACAGCCCGGGCAGCCGCTGCTTCAGTCGCACCGGCCGGTTGAACACCAGCACCGGCCACTCGCGCGCCACGGCCTCGCGGCGCAGCGCCCGGTCCGGATTGACCGCGTGCGGGTGCCCGACCGCCTCCAGCATCGGCACGTCGGTGGCCGAGTCGCTGTACGCGTAGCAGCGCGCGAGGTCGTACCCCTCGGACGCGGCGAGTTCGCGCACGGCCTCGGCCTTCGTCGGTCCGTAGGCGTAGTACTCGATCTCGCCCGTGAAGCAGCCGTCCTCGCCCACGACCATGCGGGTGGCGACGACCCGGTCCGCCCCGAGCATCTCCCCGATCGGCTCGACGACCTCGGCACCGGAGGTGGACACGATCACCACGTCGCGGCCGGCCGTGTGGTGGGCCTCGATGAGGGACGCGGCCTCGTCGTAGATGATCGGGTCGATGAGGTCGTGCAGGGCTTCCGCGACGATCTCGCGCACCTGCTGCACGTTCCACCCCTTGCAGAGGGCGGACAGGTACTCCCGCATCCGCTCCATCTGGTCGTGGTCGGCGCCGCCGGCCAGGAAGATGAACTGCGTGTACGCGGTGCGCAGCACGGCCCGCCGGTTGATCAGGCCGCCTTGGTAGAAGGACTTGCTGAACGTCAGGGTGCTCGACTTCGCAATGACCGTCTTGTCGAGGTCGAAGAAGGCTGCGGTGCGAGGCGAGGAGTGCGGCATGGGCTGATTTTCCACGCCCCGAGCATATGCGCCCACCATTCGGCGTAAGGTGTGGCGCGTGGGTTTGCCTGAGAGGGCTCTCGGGTACACCATGGAAGTCACGGATCGTTCGCGACCGTGCTAACCCGGTCTGGCTCCTCCCCCCCCGAGTCGGACCGTGGGGACGACCCCCGCTCTCCCCCCCGGCGGGGGTCGTCGCATGTCCGGACGCGGTTCGCGTCCCTGCCTTCGGCCCCGAGTGACCATTCCTCAGACTCCCTTGCGGTGCGGGGGCCCGCGTGGCGAAGGCCCTCACCTCTTCGAACTCGTGACGTAGCGTAGTGGTTCCGCCGCGCTCCGAAAGTCACCTCCGAGGGTGAGCGGGTTATCCACAACGGGTCCGTTATCCACAGTTATCTAGCAAGATCCACTTCCTTTTCCTGATCGCGGCACGGTGATTCCGGCCGCGAAGTCCGCGGCGTCCGGATGTCGGGGAGAAGGAGGCGGAGATCGTGGCTCGATCGAAGTCGTTCATGGGGTCGAGGGCGGCCGGGGCGGCCGGAAGCGGCGCGGCCGCCGGAGCGGGGTTCGCCGTCGGCGGCGGGCGGCCGCTGATCATCACTGAGGATCCCCTGCTGCTGGACGATCTGCTGCGGCTGTGCGCCGCCGCGGGCGCCGAGCCCCATGTGCACCACGGGCTGCCCGAGCGGATCGCGGGCAGCGAGGACGCCGGGAACGGCGAGGGCGGCGAGGGCGGCGAGGGCGGTGCGAGCGCCGGGAGCGTCGGAGGCGCGAGCGGCGCCGGGCGGGATGTCGCCGGCAGCCCTGCGGGTGGCGCCGGGAGCGGCGCTTCGGGCGGCGGCGCCGGGGCGGTCGGATGGGAGTCCGCACCCCTCGTGCTGGTCGGCGACGACGCTGCCCGGAGGGTGCGCGGGGCGCCTCGCAGAGGCGGGGTGTTCCTCGTCGGCCGCGATCCGGACGACCCCCTCGTGTGGCAGCGGGCGGTGGAGATCGGCGCGGAGGAGGTGCTCTGCCTGCCCGACGCCGAGAACCGGCTCGTCGACCGCATCGCCGACGTCGTGGAAGGAGCCGGCCGGCCCGCCCTCACCGTCGGCGTGATCGGCGGCAGCGGTGGGGCGGGTGCCTCGACACTGGCCTGCGCGCTCGCGGTCCGGGCCGCCCGGGGCGGGGAGCGCACCATCCTCATCGACGGCGACCCGCTGGGCGGGGGCATGGACGTGCTGCTCGGCGGCGAGGGCGCCGAAGGGCTGCGCTGGCCGGACTTCGCGGGCTCGCGGGGCCGTGTCGGGGCCGGAGCCCTGGAGGAGTCCCTGCCCGAACTCCACGCCTTGCGGGTCCTCAGCTGGGACCGGGGGGACCGGGTGGTGGTGCCGCCGGCCGCGATGCGCTCGGTGGTGGCCGCCGCGCGCCGCCGGGGCGGGGTGGTGGTCGTGGACCTGCCCCGGCGGGTGGACGAGGCCGTGGCCGAGGTCCTCGCCCAACTGGACCTGGTCCTGCTGGTGGTCCCCGGCGAGTTGCGGTCGGTGGCGGCGGCCGGCCGGGTGGCGGCCGGAGTGCGGATGGTGGCCCGGGACGTGCGCGTCGTCGTGCGGGGCCGCTGCCCGGGCGGTCTGGACGCGGAGGCCGTGGCGGGACTGCTCGGGGCGCCCCTGGCCGGCGAGGTGCCGGTCGAGGTGGGCCTCCCGGGCCGGGTGGCGGAAGGGGAACCACCGGGCGCCCAGGGCCGAGGGGCGCTGGCCCGGTTCTGCGACGGCTTCTGGCAGCGGGCACTCGGCCCCGCCCAGGGGGTGGCGGCATGAGCGCGGTACTCCTGGACGCGGTGCGCCGGCGGCTGGCAGAGAGCGGGGCGGAACCGACACCGGCCAGGGTCGCGGCGGCCCTGCGCGCGCAGGGGCGGCTGCTCGGGGACGCGGAAGTACTGGGCGCGGCCGCCGAGCTGCGGTCCGAACTGGTCGGGGCGGGGCCACTGGAGGCACTGCTCGGCGACCCGGAGGTCACCGACGTGCTGGTCGCCGCCCCCGACCGGGTGTGGGTGGACCGGGGCGGCGGGCTGGAGCTGACCGGGGTGACGTTCGCCGACGCCGGAGCCGTGCGCCGGCTGGCCCAGCGGCTGGCCTCCGTCGCGGGGCGGCGGCTGGACGACGCCCGGCCGTGGGTGGACGCCCGGCTGCCCGACGGCACCCGGCTGCACGCCGTACTGCCGCCGGTGGCGGTCGGCTCGGCCTGCCTGTCCTTGCGGGTGGTGCGGCCCAGGGCGTTCACGCTGGAGGAACTGGTCGCGGCGGGGACGCTGCCGCCCGGCGGGCAGCGGCTGCTCCGGGACATGATCGAGGCCCGGCTCTCGTTCCTCGTCTCCGGCGGGACGGGCACGGGCAAGACCACGCTCCTCAGCGCCCTGCTGGGGCTGGTCGGCCCCGGTGAGCGGATCGTGCTCGCCGAGGACTCGGCCGAGCTGCGGCCCGACCACCCCCATGTGGTCCGGCTGGAGACGCGCCCCGCCAACCAGGAGGGGGCCGGCCTCGTCACCCTGGCCGACCTGGTGCGCCAGGCCCTGCGGATGCGGCCCGACCGGCTGGTGGTGGGCGAGGTGCGCGGAGCCGAGGTCGCCGACCTCCTCGCGGCCCTGAACACCGGCCACGAAGGGGGGTGCGGCACGGTCCACGCCAATGCCGCCGGGCACGTTCCGGCCCGGCTGGAGGCGCTCGGTACGGCCGCGGGGCTCGACCGGGCCGCCCTGCACAGCCAACTGGCGGCCGCCCTGACCCTGGTGGTGCACCTGGTCCGGGACCGGGCGGGCCGGCGCCGGGTGGCCGAGGTGCACGTGCTGGAGCGGGACGCCGCCGGGCTGGTGGTCACCGTGCCGGCGCTGCGCTGGTCCGCGCGGGGCTTCGTACGGGAGCCGGGCTGGGAGCGGTTGGCTCCGCTGCTGCGGGGTGCGCGGTGAGCGCGGCGGCGGCGCTGCCGGTGCCGGTGTTCGCCGGGGTGCTCTGCGCCGGGGCGGCGGCGTGGGCCGTGTCCGGGGGCGACCGGGCGTCGCGGCGCGTGCGGGCGGTGCTGGCCGGCGCCGGCCCCGTCGTCCCGGGCGGGCCGTCGCGCCGGGAGCGGCTGGTGGTCGCCGTACGCGTCCGGGCCGCGCGGTGGCGGGAAGGAGCCTGCCTCGGGGCCGGGCTGGTGCTCGCGGCGCTGGGCGGGTCGGTGATCCCGCTGCTGCTCGGGGCGGCCGCCGTGCCGCTGGTGCGGCGCTGGCAGGCACTGCGGGCGCGGGAACGCGCGCGGACGGCGCGGGCCGCCGAGGTGGCTGCCCTGTGCGGGGCGCTGGTGGGTGAGCTGCGGGCGGGTGCCCAGCCCGGGCAGGCGCTCACGGCGGCGCTGCGGCGGACGGTCGCGGGCCCCGGCGGCCCGGGGCCCGCGGAGACGGGGGTCCTGGCCGCAGCGGCGTTCGGCGGCGATGTGCCCGCCGCGCTGCGCCAGGCCGCGCGGGAACCGGGAGCGGAGGGCCTGGCGGGGATGGCCGCCTGCTGGCGGGTGTCGGTGGACGGCGGCGCGGGACTGGCCGCCGGCCTGGACCGGCTGGAGGGTGCCCTGCGGGCGGAGCGGGACCGCGAGGAGTCGCTGCGGGCCCAGTTGGCGGGCGCGCGGTCCACGGCGGTGGTGCTCGCCCTGCTGCCCCTGGTGGGACTGCTGATCGGCACCGGTCTCGGGGCGGATCCGCTGCGGGTCCTGCTGCACACCCCGATGGGGTGGGGCTGCCTGCTGGCCGGAGGGGTGCTGGAGGCCTCGGGGCTGCTGTGGTGCCGGCGCATCGTGCGGGCGGGTGAGCGGTGATGGGCCCCGTGGCTGTCCACAGGCTGGGGACGGTGCTGTGCCTCGTGGCGGCGGCGGTTACTCTCGCGGCCGTCGTGTCGGCCGGGCTGCGGGCGCGGGCGGCCAGGCACCGGGCGGCGGCTCTGCTCGGCGCCGGACAGCGGCGGCACGGGCCGGTGTTCGGCTCGCGGACGCGCGGAGTGGCCGCCGCGTGGTGGCGGCCCGCCGGAGCACTGCTGGCGGGCTGGGTGCTGGTCGGCGGGGCGGCCGGGGTGGCCGTGGGCGCGCTGGCGGCCGCGGCGGTCCACCGGTGGGCCGCCAGGGAGCGGCGGCCGGCCGGTGTCGACATGCGGGAGGTGGAGCGCCAGCTGCCCTTCGCCGCCGACCTGATGGCCGCCTGCCTGGCGGCCGGCGCGGGTCCCGTCGAGGCCGCGGAGGTGGTGGGGGAGTCGCTCGGCGGGCCGGTGGGCGACGGACTGGCGCGGGCCGGCGCCGAGCTGCGGCTCGGGGGCGAACCGGGGGCCGCGTGGGGGAGGTTCGCCGAGATACCGGGCGCCCGGGGGCTCGCGGAGTGCCTGGAGCGGGCGGCCCGGACGGGGGCGCCCGCGGCGGAGCCGGTCTCACGGCTCGCCTCGGCCCTGCGGGCCGACCGCGCACGGCGGGCGACCGCGGGGGCGCAGCGGGCGGCGGTCCTCGTCACCGCGCCGGTGGGCCTGTGTTTCCTCCCCGCATTCCTCGCGATCGGGGTCGCGCCGGTGGTGATCGGTATGGCATCCGGTCTTCTCTCCGGCACCTGAAGTCACATCAATAACGGAAAATAACAGGAGGTTGTCATGAGGATCATCAAAGCTCGGCTGCGGACAGCGGTGAGGTGTCTCGGGGACGACGCGGGGATGTCCACGTCGGAATACGCCATGGGCACGATCGCGGCCTGTGCGTTCGCCGCCGTTCTGTACAAGGTGGTCACGAGCGAAGTGGTCTCCACAGCCCTGCAATCGACCATCGGGAAGGCGCTCGATGTGCCCTTCTGAGAAGAATTGCCGCCGAATGGGCGACCGGGGATACGTGACGGCGGAGGCGGCTCTGGTGATCCCGGCGCTGGTGCTGTTCGCGGCGCTGCTCGTGTGGGCGCTGATGGCGGCGGCCGCGCAGATCCGGTGTGTGGACGCGGCCCGGGCCGGTGCCCGGGCGGCCGCTCGGTCGGAGCCGGCGGAGGTGGCGCTCGCGGCGGCTCGGCAGGCCGCGCCGGCGGGAGCGGAGGTGGAGCTGGAGCGGGCGGGCGACCTCTGGCGGGTCCGGGTCACGGCCCGGGCGCCGGGTCCCGCAGCACTGCCGTTGCGGATCGGGGCCCGGGCGGTGGCTCTGGCCGAGGACGGCGTGGGGCCGCCGCCGTGAGCCGGGACCGGGGGTCGGCGACGGTGTGGGCGACGCTGGTGGTGACGGTGCTGGTCGCGGTGTTCGCGGGCGTCCTGCTGCTGGGCCAGGCGGTCCTGGCCCGGCACCGGGCGGCGGCGGCAGCCGACCTGGCGGCCCTCGCGGCGGCGGCGACGTGGGCGCGCGGTCCGGAGGCCGCCTGCGCCGCGGCCGTCCGGGTGGCCCGCGCCCAGGGCGCCGTCGTGGTCGAGTGCCGGGTCCTCGGTGAGGTCGCCGAGATCAGGGCGCGGTCGCCGGCGGGCCCCTTCGCCCCCGAGATCCGTGCCCGCGCGGGCCCGCCCCCGGAGCCCGCGATAGGGGCCGCCCCGCCCGAACGGGGGCCGGCTCCCGAGACCTCGCTAGGGGCCGACCCGCCCGAACGGGGGCCGGCTCCCGACGGCGGCAGGGGCGTGTGAGCGCGCGCCCCGTGTCGCGGAGGCGGGTCGGCGACGGCGCCGGCGCGGGACCCGGGGCGGGGTGTCAGGCCGGCGCCGGGACCGGGCCGAGGGCCGCGCGATTCGGGCCTCGGCGGCGGTCAGCGCGCGGCCTCCAGGCCCGGCGGGCGGCGGCCCCGGGGGCCACCGCCAGGGAGCGGGCACGCGCGGCCCCCGGGGCCGCTGCCCCGGGGAGGGCCGGCCGCACGTCGTGCACCGGCCCCCGGCGGCCCCAGGAGCCGTCAGGAGCCGTCAGGAGCCGTCGGGGGCCGGGGGGTCAGGGCTGTGGGGTCGGGGCCGTCGGGGCGGCGGAGAGGAGGCGGGTGAGGAGGCGGACGGCGCCGCGCTTGTGCAGGGGCTCGTTGCCGTTGCCGCACTTGGGGGACTGGACGCACGAGGGGCAGCCGCCCTCGCACTCGCAGGCCGCGATGGCGTCGCGGGTCGCCGTCAGCCAGTCACGGGCGGTGTGGAAGGCCCGCTCGGCGAAGCCGGCGCCGCCGGGGTGGCCGTCGTAGACGAAGACCGTGGGGAGGAGGGTGTCGGGATGGAGCGGCACGGAAACGCCGCCGATGTCCCAGCGGTCGCAGGTCGCGAAGAGCGGCAGCAGCCCGATGGAGGCGTGCTCGGCGGCGTGCAGGGCGCCGCCGAGGATCTCCGGGTTGATCCGGGCCTCGTCGAGCTGGTCCTCGGTGACCGTCCACCAGACGGCCCGGGTGCGCAGGGTGCGGGGCGGCAGGTCCAGTCTGGTCTCGCCCAGCACCTCGCCGGTGATCAGCTTGCGGCGCAGGTAGGAGACGACCTGGTGGGTGACCTCGACGGAGCCGTAGCAGAGCCGGGCCGCGCCCCACGGGACCTCCTTCTCGGTCTCCAGGATGGAGAGGGAGGTGGTGTCGCGGGCGGTGGTCGAGAAGGGCGGGTCCGCCTCCTCGACGAGGGCCGCCGAGTCCTCCAGGTCCAGGTGCTTCACGAGGTAGGTGCGGCCCTGGTGGAGGTGGACGGCCCCGTCGTGGACGGCGGTGTGGGCCGCCGACTCGTCGACCGTGCCCAGCAGCCGCCCGGTCGCGGCCTCGACGATCTGCACCGGCCGGCCGCCGCCGCCCCGGATGTCGGTCAGGTCCGAGGCCCGCTCCCGGCGGGTCCAGTGCCAGGCCGTCGCCCTGCGCCGCAGCAGCTTCGCCGCTTCGAGCTGGGGCAGGAGGTCGTGCGTCGTCGGGCCGAAGAGCTCCAGGTCCGATTCGGTCAGCGGGAGCTCCGCCGCCGCCGCGCACAGGTGCGGGGCGAGGACGTACGGATTGTCGGGGTCCAGGACGGTCGCCTCCACCGGCTGCCGGAACAGTGCCTCCGGGTGGTGGACGAGGTAGGTGTCCAGCGGGTCGTCCCGGGCGATCAGGACGGCCAGGGCGCCCTGGCCCGAGCGCCCGGCCCGGCCTGCCTGCTGCCACAGGGAGGCCCTCGTACCGGGATAGCCGGTGATCAGGACGGCGTCGAGCCCGGAGACGTCCACGCCCAGCTCCAGGGCCGTCGTGGCGGCGAGCCCGAGCAGCTCGCCCGAGTGCAGGGCGCGCTCCAGGGCCCGGCGCTCCTCCGGCAGGTAGCCGCCCCGGTAGGCCGCGACCCGCGGGACCAGCGAGCGGTCGACCGCCGCGAGCCGTTCCTGGGTGATCACCGAGATGAGTTCGGCGCCGCGCCGGGAGCGGACGAAGGCGACCGTGCGGACACCCTGCACGACCAGGTCCGTCAGCAGGTCGGCGGTCTCGGCCGTGGCCGTCCGGCGCACGGGTGCGCCCCTCTCGCCGCGCAGCTCGCCGACCAGCGGCGGCTCCCACAGCGCGAAGACCACCTCCCCGCGCGGCGAGGCGTCGTCAGTGATCTCCGTCACGCGGACCCCGGTCAGCCGGGAGGCCGCCGCGGCCGGGTCGCCGGCGGTGGCGGAGGCCAGCAGGAACACCGGCTCGGAGCCGTAGCGGGCGCACAGCCGCCGCAGCCGGCGCACCACCTGGGCCACATGGGAGCCGAATACGCCCCGGTAGCTGTGGCACTCGTCGATCACGACGTAGCGCAGCGCCCGCAGGAAGGCGGACCAGCGCGGGTGGGCGGGCAGGATCCCGCGGTGCAGCATGTCGGGATTGGTGAGCACGTAGTTGGCGTACTGGCGTACCCATTCGCGCTCCTCGACGGGTGTGTCGCCGTCGTAGACCGCGGGGCGGACCGCGTTGCCGAGCGGGGCGGCGAGCGCCTTCACGGCCCGCCGCTGGTCGGCCGCCAGAGCCTTGGTGGGCGCCAGGTACAGGGCGGTGGCGCCCCTGCCGTTCGGGGCCTCGGCGCCGTCCGCGAGGGCGGAGAGGACGGGCGCCAGATAGGCCAGCGACTTCCCGGAGGCGGTGCCGGTGGCGACGACCACGGACTCCCCGTCCAGGGCGAGCTCGGCCGCGGCGGCCTGGTGCTCCCACGGATGTTCGATCCCGGCGGCCGTCACGGCGGCCACGACATCCGTTCGGATGCGGTCGGGCCAGACTGCATGACGACCCGCCCGAGGGGGCAAGTGCTCCGTATGGGTGATGCGATCAGCCCTGGAAGACCCCCGTGACAGCCGGTCCAGGACCGTGTCGGGAGTGGGTCGTGCGTCCGCGGGTGCCGTGGGCCGACCGGGGCGGTGAGTGTTGGCCATTGAAAGCGAGTGTGTCACTGGCGTGCGGGACAATGGTCCCAAGGCGCCGTGCGCGCCCTGTCGGTAAGTGATTGAATGCCATCGCGGCAGCCAATCCCTCCCCTACCTTCGGGTGGGGTAGGCCCCTGGGGGGCGCCGCTCGATAGCAAGGTGCTGGAGGATCCGTGGACCTGTCCCTGTCGACTCGCACTGTCGGCGACCGCACGGTCGTGGAGGTCGGTGGCGAGATTGATGTGTATACCGCGCCCAAGCTGCGCGAGCAGTTGGTCGAGTTGGTGAACGACGGCAGCTACCACCTGGTTGTCGACATGGAGCGAGTGGACTTCCTCGACTCCACCGGGCTCGGTGTGCTCGTGGGAGGCCTCAAGCGCGTCCGCGCGCATGAGGGTTCGCTGCGTCTGGTGTGCAACCAGGAGCGCATCCTGAAGATCTTCCGCATCACCGGTCTGACCAAGGTGTTCCCGATCCACACCACTGTGGACGACGCCGTCAACGCCACCGACTGACGGCTCCGGCCGGCGCGCAGCCGGCCAGGAGAACGGGGGCGCCGGGCCGTCATGGCCCGGGCCCCTGTCAAGTCACGCCCGTAGTCCGAGGGGGACGCGCATGGCCACCGTTGAACTGCGCTTCAGCGCCCAGCCCGAACACGTGCGGACGGCCCGCCTCGTCGCGGCCGCCGTGGCGCGGCGGGCCGGCGTGGAGGAAGCCGTCCTCGACGAGGTTCGCCTCGCCGTGGGCGAGGCCTGCTCGCGCGCCGTCGGGCTGCACCGCACCAACGGACTGACCGCGCCCGTCCGGGTCGTGCTGAACGAGGGGGAGAAGGTGTTCTCCATCGAGGTCGGCGACGAGGTGCCCGGCCCCGCCGGCGGTTCGGCCGAGGCCGTCCCCGGCATCGAGGCTGCCCTGGACCCCGACACGGACGGCCAGGACGAGATGGGCCTCGCGGTGATCAGCGGGCTCGTCGACGACGTCGAGGTGACCAGTGGGGAATCGGGCGGGACCATTCGGATGAGCTGGCCCGTCGCCGGCACCGCCGAGGCCGGGTAGCCGCGACCGGCCCCGCGCCGGCGCGCATTCCAGCGTATCTTCCGATCTTCATCAAGGCCCTGCTGAGCAGGGCCTTTTTTCATGCCCTCCGGGTCAATGGCCGGGCGTCAATGCCTTTGCCCCATTACTACTTTCGAGGGTAATGGAGTGACGCGATCTATTGGTGAGGAGCGAGAGCACGCCAATTCCGTTTCCCGCGCACTGTTTTGATCAGGGCGCGCTCCCTACAATCCGTCCACATCTTGAGCTCATCACGTCAAGGAGGACGAATGACGGGGCTCTTCACCCCTATCGCGCCGGGTCGCACCACTGACCTGGCAGCCGCAGTACTCACTGATGACAATCGGCTCATCGTGATCGTCATCGCGGTCGTGGCACTCGCCGCGCTCGTCGTCGCGCAGATCCTGGTCCGCCAGGTCCTCGCGGCCGACGAGGGAACCGACAGCATGAAGAAGATCGCCGCCGCCATCCAGGAAGGCGCCAACGCCTACCTGGGCCGCCAGCTGCGCACGCTCGGCATCTTCGCCGTCGTGGTCTTCTTCCTGCTCTTCCTGCTCCCCGCGGACACCTGGTCGCAGCGGGCCGGGCGATCCGCCTTCTTCCTCGTGGGCGCCCTCTTCTCGGCGGCCACCGGCTACATCGGCATGCGTCTCGCGGTCCGCGCCAACGTGCGCGTCGCCGCCGCCGCGCGCGAGGCCACCCCCGCCGAGGGCGAGCCCGCCAAGGACCTGACCGAGGTCTCCCACAAGGCGATGAAGATCGCCTTCCGCACGGGTGGCGTGGTCGGCATGTTCACCGTCGGCCTGGGCCTGTTCGGCGCCTCCTGCGTCGTCCTGGTCTACGCCGCCGACGCCCCGAAGGTCCTGGAGGGCTTCGGGCTCGGCGCCGCACTGATCGCCATGTTCATGAGGGTGGGCGGCGGCATCTTCACCAAGGCCGCCGACGTCGGCGCCGACCTGGTCGGCAAGGTCGAGCAGGGCATTCCGGAGGACGACCCGCGCAATGCCGCGACCATCGCCGACAACGTGGGCGACAACGTCGGAGACTGCGCCGGTATGGCCGCCGACCTCTTCGAGTCGTACGCCGTCACCCTGGTGGCGGCACTGATCCTCGGCAAGGCCGCCTTCGGCGACCTCGGCCTCGCCTTCCCGCTGATCGTGCCCGCCATCGGCGTGGTCACCGCGATGATCGGAATCTTCGCGGTCTCCCCGCGCCGGTCCGACCGCAGCGGCATGGCCGCCATCAACCGCGGCTTCTTCATCTCCGCCGTGATCTCCCTGGTGCTGGTCGGGATCGCCGTCTACGCGTACCTGCCGGCCACCTACAAGGAGCTCGTCGGCGTCGAGGACGCCGCGATCGCCAACCACGCCGGCGACCCGCGCGTCCTGGCCGTCGTCGCCGTCGCGATCGGCATCGTGCTCGCCGCCCTGATCCAGCAGCTGACCGGCTACTTCACGGAGACCAACCGCCGTCCCGTCCGGGACATCGGCAAGTCCTCCCTGACCGGCGCGGCCACCGTCGTCCTCGCCGGCATCTCGGTCGGCCTGGAGTCCGCGGTCTACACGGCGCTGCTCATCGGCCTCGGCGTCTACGGGGCCTTCCTGCTCGGCGGCACGTCGATCATGCTCGCGCTGTTCGCGGTGGCCCTGGCCGGCACCGGCCTCCTCACCACCGTCGGTGTCATCGTCGCCATGGACACCTTCGGTCCCGTCTCCGACAACGCCCAGGGCATCGCCGAGATGTCCGGCGACGTCGAGGGCGCGGGCGCGCAGGTCCTGACCGACCTGGACGCGGTGGGCAACACCACCAAGGCCATCACCAAGGGCATCGCCATCGCCACGGCCGTGCTCGCCGCGGCCGCGCTCTTCGGCTCGTACAACGACGCCATCGCGACAGCCGTGAAGGAAGTCGGCGCCAAGACCGGGGAGATGAACCTCAGCCTGGACATCGCCCAGCCCAACAACCTGGTCGGGCTGATCCTGGGCGCGGCCGTCGTGTTCCTGTTCTCGGGCCTGGCCATCAACGCCGTCTCGCGCTCCGCGGGCGCCGTGGTCTACGAGGTGCGGCGCCAGTTCCGCGAGCACCCCGGGATCATGGACTACAGCGAGAAGCCCGAGTACGGGCGCGTGGTCGACATCTGCACCAAGGACGCGCTGCGCGAGCTCGCCACGCCCGGCCTGCTCGCCGTCCTCACCCCGATCGCCGTGGGCTTCTCCCTCGGGGTCGGCGCGCTGGGCTCCTTCCTCGCCGGAGCCATCGGTACGGGCACCCTGATGGCGGTCTTCCTCGCCAACTCCGGTGGCGCGTGGGACAACGCGAAGAAGCTCGTCGAGGACGGCCACCACGGCGGCAAGGGCAGCGCGGCCCACGCCGCGGTCGTCATCGGCGACACCGTCGGCGACCCGTTCAAGGACACCGCCGGTCCCGCGATCAACCCGCTGCTCAAGGTGATGAACCTGGTGGCGCTGCTGATCGCCCCGGCCGTCGTGCAGTTCAGCTTCGGCCCGGACACGAGCGCGACCGTACGGGCCGTCGTGGCGGTCCTCGCGATCGGCGTCATCGTCGGCGCGGTGTACGTCTCCAAGCGCCGCGGCATCGCCGTCGGCGACGAGGCCGAGGACGGGACCGCCGAGCGGGTGGCCCAGTCGGCCGATCCGGCGACGGTCACCTGACCGGTACGCGGGCAGTAGGACGGGCGGGGCCGGGCAAGCCGGGCGTACGCCCGAACGGCGGACGGGCGGCGCGGACTGACGCGCCGTCCGTCCGCCTTTGTGCGTCCCCGGAGGGGAGGCGTGTATCTTCCGGGCCGAGAGCCTTCGAAGGGACCAATCCGGTGAACAAGAAGCTTGCGACCGCGTTGTCGGGCGGTGCGGTGCTGATGCTCGTCCTGTCCGGCTGCGGCGGGGACGACGGCGACGAGAAGGCCGACGCGTGGGCCAAGAAGGTCTGCGACGCGTGGCAGCCCGAACTGAAGAAGATCGAGGCCGCCAACGCCGACATCAAGCGTGTGGCGACCGAGAGCAGCAAGCCCGAGGAGGTCCAGTCGACGGACTCGGCGGCCTTCGGGACCATGTCCGTGTCGTACCAGTCGATGGGGACGGCTCTGAAGGACGCGGGGGTTCCGCCCGTCAAGGACGGTGCGGCGACCTCGGCCGAGGCCGTCAAGGGCTTCGAGTCCACGGCCAAGGGCTACGCCGACCTGAAGGCGAAGATGGACGCCCTCGACCCCAAGGACCAGACGAAGTTCGCCGAGGGGCTCAAGGAGCTCGCCGGGGGTCTGGAGGAGGCGACGAAGGGCGGCAAGGACGCCCTCGCCCAGCTGAACGCGGGGGGCCTGGACAAGGCCATGAACAACCAGAAGGGCTGCCAGGTCACGGCGCCGTCCACCTCGCCGTCGCCCAAGTAGCCCGGCGGACCTGCGGAAGGGCCGCCGGCGCCCGGCGCGCCCGCCGCGCCCGCCCGCGAGTGCCGCGCAGCAGGGCGGCCGGCGGCGGGTGAGGGGCCGGCGTCCGCGCGGGCGAGCGCCCGGCGGCGGGGGGGGGCGTTCGACCGGGCGGCGCGCGGGCGCGCGGGGCGCGGAGCCGGGTC
>NZ_JBHXRU010000008.1:0-43925 GCF_042716255.1 Streptomyces sp. NPDC058662
GGGTGAGGATCCTCAGTGAAGGATCCTCACCCGGTCGCCGGCTCCGCCCCTACTTCTCCTTGCCGTCCTCGGTGTCCTCGGTGGTGTAACGCGTCCGCGCCCACAGCGGGAGGATGAACCAGCACAGGAGGTACCAGGTCAGCACCCCGGCCACCAGCCAGGGGACCAGCTCGTTGTGCGTGGCCACCCGCAGGATCAGGAACAGGGCCGACGTGAGGGTGGCCAGCAGCAGGACGATGCCCACGAAGGTGAGCCGCGAGGCCCAGGCCACCGCCTGCGGCTTGATCCGGCGGCCCGACACTATGCGGTGGAAGGAGACCGGCCCTATCAGGGCCCCGGTGGCCAGGGAGCCGAGTATCACGGTCACGATGTAGAGCGTCTTGTCCGTCTGGGAGAGCCCCTGGAAATGCGGGGTGAAGACGACGGTCAGGAGGAAGCCGAAGAGGATCTGCACACCGGTCTGCGCGACACGGATCTCCTGCACCAGCTCCTGCCACTGCCTGTCCGCGCGCTCGACCTGCGTCTCGTTGCGTCCGTCCTTCGGGCCGGTCGTTCCGTCCCGCTCGTCGTTCTCGTACTCGTCCCGCATTACGCCTCCCGTGCCGGGTGTGAACTGCGCCTGGGCGTCTACCCAGACACCGCGTACCCATGCCGCGCCGAGGCGTCCGGCGGGAGCCGCACCTGGCTGCTCCCGTGAGGCTGTTTTGCTTCGAGTGAGACAAATCTGTATCGTTCGAGGCGAAGGAGGCTCACCCATGGTGCACGAACACGAACTGCTGGACGGCGCGGCCCGCGTCCTGGCCGGGGACCACAGCGCGTCGATGGTGCAGATCGCCGCCGGTGTCGGCACCAGCCGCGCCACGCTGAGCCGCCGCTACGCCACTCGCGAAGCCCTGCTCAAAGCCGTCGCCGTCCGGGCGATCCAGGTGGTCGACGGCTGCCTGGCCCCCCTGGACCTGGCGGACACCGCCGACGGGGCGGAGTTCGACTCCGCGCTGGAGGACCTGGTCGTCGCCCTCATGCCCGCCGCGCACCTCTACGGATTCACCTCGCGTGACGCCACCGTCCTCGCGGACCCCGAGTTCCGGGCCGGTGTGGACCGCCAGGACCAGCGGGCCCTGGCCTTCCTCGCCCTCGGGCAGCGGCTCGGACGCCTGCGCGCCGACCTGCCGCCGTACTGGATCTGGTACTCGCTCTGGGGCCTGCTCGACGCCGCCGCCGAAGGCGTACGGGACGGCCATCTCGCCCCCCGCCAGATCGGCGGCCTGGTCCTGACGTCCTTCCTCGGCGGCGCCCGGCCCCTCGCCACGCCGCCGGCACCCTGACCGCTCCGCCACAGCCCGTGCGCACGCCCGAACGGAACCTCATGCACACCCCCGCGCAGGACCCCCGCCGATGGATCGTCCTCGCAATCCTCTCCGGCAGCCTCCTGCTCATCTCCATGGACACCACGATCCTCAACGTGGCCTTCCCCTCCCTCGTGGGCGACCTGCGGCCCGGGGCGGTGCAGCAGCTGTGGATCATCGACATCTACGCGCTCGCCCTGTCCGGCCTGCTGGTCACCGCCGGCGCGCTCGGTGACCGCTGGGGCCGCAAACGACTCCTCATGGCGGGCTTCGGCATCTTCTCGCTGGCCTCCCTCATCGCCGTGTTCTCCACCGAGGCCTGGCATGTGATCGCGGCCCGCGCCCTCCTCGGTATCGGCGGCGCGGCGATCATGCCGTCCACCCTGTCGATCCTGCGCGGCGTCTTCACCGACGCCAAGGAACGCGCCTTCGCCCTCGCCGTCTGGGCCGCCGTCTTCGGCGGCGGCATGGCCTTCGGCCCCGTCGTCGGCGGCCTCCTCGTGCAGGACTACGGCTGGCACTCCGCCTTCCTCCTCAACCTCCCCGTCGCCGCCGTGATCGTCGCCGCGGGCCTGCGCTACCTCCCCGAATCACGCTCCCCGCACAGCACCGGCCGGTGGGACTGGTGGGGCGTCGGCCAGTCCGTCGTCGGCATGCTCGCCCTCGCCGGCGGCATCAAGCAGCTCGGCAAGAGCGGTGTCGCCGACCCGCTGCCGTGGGCCCTGCTCCTCGTCGCCGCCGTCGCGCTGACCGTCTTCGTACGCCGCCAACTGCGCGTGGAGCACCCGCTGCTCCAGGTACGGCTGTTCGCCTCGCCCGCATTCAGCGTCGCGGCCACCGCGATCTTCCTGCCCATGGTCGGCATGGGCGCGATCCTGTTCCTGGTCACCCAGTGGTTCCAGTACGGCCAGGGCTACACCCCGCTGGAGGCCGGGCTGCGCCTGCTGCCCGCCCCGCTCGCGCTGATCTGCGCCTCGATGGTCGCGCCCGCTCTGATGCAGCGGTTCGCGATCCGGCACGTGCTGGGCGCGGGACTGGTCGTACTGGCAGCCGGTATGGCCCTGCCCTGGACCTTCCAGCAGTTCACCGATCTCGGCTATCCCGCCTTCGCCGCCGCCCTCACCGTCATGGGCCTGGGCGCCGGCCTCGCGACCACCGTAGCCTCGGTCACCCTGATCTCCGCCGCGCCCGCGTCCCAGGTCTCCAGCGCCGCCGCCATCGAGGAGACCTGCTACGAACTCGGCTCGGCCATGGGCGTCGCCGTCCTCGGCTCGACCGCGGCCGTGCTCTACCGGGGCAACCTCCCCGCCCTCGGCCTCGACGGCCCGACCACCGCCTCCGTACGCGATTCCGTGGGCGAGGCGGCCCACGCCGCCGAGCGGCTGGGCGGCGCGGTCGGCCAGGCGCTGATCGACACCGCCGCACACGCCTTCACCCTGGCGATCACTCCCGCGTTCCTCATGGCCGGAGGCCTCGCGGTCACCGCCGCCGCCACCACCTGGGCCCTCATCCCGCGCGACCTGCGGCCCACCGAGAACCACTGACCCGGAGCGCGGGCGACACCGGAGCCGGACCCAGAGTCGTGGTGCCCGGGGCCGCGCGGTGGCCGAGACCGGTGCGGTAGGCGTCCAGAGCCGCCTCCGTCCGGCCCGTACGCCGCAACAGGTCGCCCAGCAACCGGCACAGATCGGCCAGATCGCCCGTCGCCCCACTGCGCTCCAGCAGCGCCAGCGCCTGTACGTAGTGCTCCTCCGCGGCCTCGGCGTCGCCGCGCTCCTCCGCCATCAGGCCGAGGAGCCGGTGCGCCCCTCCCGCGTGCACGGCCCCGTGCCGGTCACCGAGCTCCAGCAGGGCCGCCAGCAGCCCCGCCGCCTCCTCGTGACGGCCGACCCGCCGCAGTACGTCGGCCAGTTCCACCTCCACCTGCGCCGTGTACAGGGCCGCGCGGCGCGCCGACAGCATGTCCCGTGCCGTACGCAGCTCGCGCTCGGCCGAGACGAGGTCGTCGTTCTGCGCGTGCACATAGCCGCGCATCCAGTGGCAGTGCGCCAGGTCGGTCCGCAGCCGCAACTGACCGTAGATCGACTGCGCCTTGGCGAGCGAGGCGTCCGCGTCGGCGACGCGTCCGTCGGCGAGGAAGGTGCGCGCCACCTGCCGGTGCATGCCCGCGACCAGCGCCGGATCGCTGACCTGCGGTGCCAGCGCCAGCGCGAGCTCGGCGGCGTGGGCGGCGCGACCGTGGGCACCCATGTCCATGTACGGGCCGATCACCGCCGCGTACAGCATCACCAGGGCCTCGGGATCCGCCAGCCCGCTCGCGCCCAGCTCGTCGATGGCCGATTCGAGCAGGTAGCACGCGTAGCGCAGCTCCCCGGCCAGCAGGTGCGCGACGGCGCGGCCGCGGATCGGACGGACCCGGCGGGGGAGCGGCTCATCGGCCAGCAGCCGCTCGGCCGCCTCGAAGTGCGCCGTCGCGTCGGTCAGTTCACCGCATTCCAGGGCGCAGTCGCCGAGACCGAGCAGCGCCTCGGCCCGCTCGGGCAGCAGCTCCAGCCGCTCCGCGTCGGCGAGCAGGCTCCGGTAGTGGACGGCCGCCTCGTCGGCGGCGCCCGTGGCCAGGGTCCGCTGGGCATCGGTGAGCGCGAGCCGCAGTTCCGTCGCCACCCGGGCCGGGCGGCCGGTGGCGAGTTCCTCGTACGAGACGCCGAGACGGTCGGCGAGGAAGCGCAGCGCGGTCTCGGAGGGGCGGACCCGGCCCGACTCCAGGGTCGAGATGTAGGCGGGGGTGTAGGCCGGCTCGGCCAACTGCCTCTGCGTCATCCCGCGTTCGGTGCGCAGCCGTTGAACCCTGCCGCCGATCTGCACCGGTTCGTCCATGCGTTACCCCCTGGATGCTCGAACTCCCCAGTATTCAGGGGGAGCGGGCCATTGCGCACGTCCCGCGCTCCCCCTAATTTAAGCACCCGATTCACTTCACTTAACTCGCTGCTTAACTGCTCTTCCAGGGGGATGACTTCATGGACTCGGCCATGCCTTCGGCCACGGATCCGGTCGGCAGGACCGGCAGGGGCTCCGCCACCCGCACCCTTCTGCGCGCCGCCGTCGCGGCGTCCTGCGCGCTCGCCGCGGTACTGCCGGCCGGCCCGGCGGGGGCGGCGGTCCCGGCGGACGGGCCCGCGACCGCCCGGCTGGAAGTGGAGATACCGGGTCCGGAGCACGGCGCCGTCGCCGGCTCCGGCCATATCCGCGTACCGGCCGCCGCCGGGCCCGGCCGGGGCGCGGCCCGGCTCTCCGCCGCCGAACAGGCGGCCGACGGACAGGTCGCAAAAATCGTCGACAGCGGCCCCGCGGCCGACCGCCTCGACGTCGTCGTCATCGGCGACGGCTACACCGCCGCCGAGCTGACCCGGTTCCACGAGGACGCCCGGCAGAAGTGGGCCGAGGTGACCGCGGTCGAGCCGTACAGCACCTACCGCAACCTCTTCAACGTCTGGACCGTCGACGCGGTCTCGCACGACTCCGGGGTGAGCGGCGACCCCGACCCGGCCACCGTCCGCGACACGGCCCTCGGCTCGTACTTCTGGTGCGAGGGTATCGAGCGGCTGCTCTGCGTCGACCAGCCCAAGGTCGACTCGTACGTGGCGAAGGCGCCCGAGGCCGACCTCGTCGTCGTGCTGGCCAACAGCGCCAAGTACGGGGGAGCGGGCTACAACGAGCCGAGCGCCACCCTCGGCTACGAGGGCATATCGACCGCCTCGGCGGGCCACGCGAAGTCCGGGCAGGTCGCCATCCACGAAACCGGCCACTCGCTGGGCAAGCTCGCCGACGAGTACTTCTACCCGGGCCTGCCGGAGTACGAGAAGTACACCGGTCCCGAGCCCGCCGAGTCCAACAGCTCCACCCTCCCCGCGGACCGGATGGCCGCGCGGCGGGCCAAGTGGCACCGCTGGCTCGGCGAGGAGTCGCCCGACGGCGGCACCGTCGGCGCGTACGAGGGCGGCGGCTACTTCACCACCGGGCTGTACCGACCCACCGACAACTCCCTCATGCGGGTGCTCGGCAAGCCGTTCAACCTCCCGGGCGTCGAGGCGATGATCGCCGGGTTCTACCAGCACGCGAAGCCCGTGACCGCGCTCACGCCGACCGACCGCACCCTGCGGTCGCGGCAGACGGCCCGCGCCGCGGTACCGGCGCTCACCGGCGCCGACGGGCGCCGGCTTGTGGTCCGCTGGTACCTGGACGGCAGGGAGCTGAAGCGGTTCGCGGGCCGCAGCGAGGTGCGGGTCGCGGACCTGTGGCTCTTCGACCTCAGGACCCACCGGCTGTCGGTCACGGTCGAGGACCGCACACCCGCGGTACGCGACCCCGAAATCGCCCGCACCCTGCGGTCGACGGTCGATTGGACCGTGCGCCTGTAGGCGGGCCCGCCGTGCCTCCCGCCGCGTCTCCCGCTGCCCGGTCGGCCCTACCGTCCGCCCGGTCCTCGCGCCCGGTCGTTCAGAAGGTGCTGGGCGGCAGCGGGAGCGGCAGTCCGGGGAGGCCGTCGATGCTCTGCGCGATGTGGTCCTTCTTGGCGAAGTACGCGCTCAGCGAGGCGTCGTCCTCCCGCGAGAAGCGCTTGCCGTGCAGGTCGCGGTCCTCGTCGTACGACATGTAGGGCACGCCGTATCCGCAGGAGTCGCGGACGAGTTCGGCCGTCACCACGATGATCGCGCGCAGCCCGTGCAGGGCCGGGTCGATGTCGGGGAAGTGCGTGAGCAGTTCCTGGAAGCGCGGGTCGTCGCGGAAGACGGGCTCGCCCCAGCCGTGCACCCGGACGATGTTGGGCGGTCCCTGGAAGGCGCACCACATCACCGTGATCCGGCCGTTCTCCCGCAGGTGGGCGACGGTCTCGGCGGTGCTCCCGGCGAAGTCGAGGTAGGCGATCCGCTGCTCGTCGAGCACCACGAAGGAGCCCTTGAGGCCCTTGGGGGAGAGGTTGACCGTGCCGTCGCCGGCCAGCGGGGCGGTCGCGGTGAAAAACACCGGCTGCTGCTCTATGAAAGTGCGCAGCCGGCCGTCGATGCGTTCGTAAGTCTTTCCCATGTCTAAGGATTATGTGCGGAAACTCTTCGCCTGTCTAACGAATTCGTCCCTCCTGTTCCGGCCGTGGCGCCCGCATCCGCCAACAAGTCTGCCGTGCGCGGAAGTTGACCGGATAGTGCACTGAGCGGGCCCGGACCGCCCAGGCCAGTGCGCCGGCGCTGGTCCGTCCGGCGCCGGCGTACCGGTGGTCTCAGATGCGGTGGACCGTGTGGAGCTTCTTCGCATAGGTGCCCGTGCCGTCCAGGAGTGAGGCGCCCCCGAGGTCGGCCATGGTGGGACCGTGGCCGGTCTTGCGGCTGGAGAGGAAACGCCGCTTCCCGGCGGTGTCCACGCCGAGGTAGATCCCTACGTGGTCGACGGTGGCGGTCACCGTGTCGTCACCGGAGTCGGCGTTGAAGAAGAGCAGGTCGCCGGGCTGGAGCTGCTGCGCGGCGGGTGGATTGGTCCCGTCCGTGCGGTCGATCCGGGCGCCGGGGCTGTAGTCGACCATGTGCCGAGACTTGCGCGGGATCCGGGTCTTGGACGTGTCCTCGCCCGCCGCCAGGGGGATGCCCATGTGGTAGCCGTAGACCATACGCGTGTAGCCCGAGCAGTCCAGGTTGCCGACCTGCTTGCTGGACAGGCCCGTGTGGGCGCCGTCGGGGAAGGTCCAGCCCAGGTTCATGTACTCGTGGAAGTCCGCGCCCTCGTACCGGTAGCCCTGCGGGTCCAGGTAGCCGTACCCGGCCTTGCCCATGACCTGCTTTCCCGACGCCGGGGTGGCGGCGGTGGTCACGGCGGGAGCACCCGCGAGGAACGCCGCGGCGTGGGCCAGGACATCGGGGGACGGGGAACCGGCCCAGCCCCGTACGGTTTGTTCCAGCTCCGGGGTCCAGGCCCCGTCGAAGGGCGTCGCCAGGACGCGCACCCAGTTGTCGTGGGTGACGGTCGGGGGCTGCTGCCAGGTCGCGGCGTCCACCTGGAAGCGGCTCACCACCAGCTTGACGGGCAGGTTCGTACAACCCTGGTTGGCCAGTGCCCTCAGGCCCACCCGCCCTTTGGTGAAGGTGGCGTCCGTGACGTCAGCGGCCCAGCCGGCGGGCTCGGCGGCTTCGGTGCGCCATGCCTTGACCTGGATCCGGGAGCCCTCGCGGCGGACCCGGATCGTCCAGTTGGTGCCGGCCGGAACGCCGGTGGCGAGGGTGGTCGCGGCCGTCAACTGGGTGACGGTGTCCGCGACTTCCTTCTCCACCCGCAGCTCGACCGCCCCCGAGGTCAGGAAGGACAGCCGGGCCCGGTAGTTGTTGTGCGTGTCCTGGTAGCCGAAGGACAGGGCGTACGAACACGCCTGCCCCGTGGGCACCTTGTCGAACTTCGCGACCGAGCGGACGTCGACGTCGGTGATCTCGTCGTCCCGGAGGGTCGCGTGGCGGCTCGCGTAGTCGGTGGTGAGCGTGATGACGCCGCTGCCCGGTGCCACCGCGTAGTCGGTGTCGACGGGGCCGAGGGTGGACCAGCTGCCGCCGGCGGGGGAGGTGCCCCAGTACTTCCGGTCCGCCACCGGGAGCGCCGGGTCCGGGAGCGTGCGCTGGAAGTCGTCCACGAAGGACTGCTTGTTCTCGGTGAACGTGCGCGGCGGGCCGGTCAGGACGACGGTACGCGCACCCCTGGTGAGGACGGCGACGCGCTGCGAGCCGGAGGCGACCACCAGGCGCTCCGGTGTGCCGGGCAGCACGCTGGTGGTGAAGGAGGCGAGCGCGACCTGCGTGTAGTAGGCCGGGTCGAGCGGGCCGATCGTGACGGAGGACCGGGGCGAGGTGAGGGACGCGGGAGCCGCGGGCGCCGATGTGGCCGCAAGGGGTGTCGCGCGTGCGGGAGCGGCCGTCAGCGGGGATCTGGGCGAGGCCGCGGCGCTCAGGGTGCTGAGGGGAACGGAGGCCGCCGTGGTGGCGAAGAGGGCGAGGAGTGTGCGTCGAGGCGTCTGTGACATACAGCCATGATCCGCAAGGCGCAGACATCGACAAGACCCACGCCCCCGTGGTTTTGATCGGGGTCGGCGCCCTGCCGCCTGCGAGGGGGCGTTCGACTGACCTGTTGGGGTGAGTTGGCAAGAGGGCAAGGCGGATCCGCTGCCCGCGCCGTCCTCCTGCTGAGACCGTAAGGGGCCTGGCTCGCTCTGTCTGGATTTGACGGTTTCGCCCGATCGTCCGGTGGCATGCGCGGCCCAGATCTGCCGCGTGCTCCCGTCCGGGGGTCGCGGGACAACTGCGTGGGAAGTCGGTGACCGTCATGGCCTTCAATCCGCTGGAACAGCGCGGTATCCCTCTGGACCGTCAGCTGCGCAGCTGGCGTGAGCTGAACGTCTCCCCGATCGACCCTGACGCGAGCGACCCCTACACCCGGTGCCGCATCATCACGATGAACGGCATCGAAGTCGAGTCGATCCTCTTCAGCCACACCCTCGCCCGCAACACGGTCGATCCCGAGGTGAAGCGGCAGCTGGCGCGGACCCGCTACATCGAGGCGCAGCAGCAGAAGGTGGTGAACTGGCTGCTGCCGGGGGTGTCGTCGGTGCTGGAGACGACGATCGCCTACGAGCAGGTCGCGGTCGATCTGACGTCGTGGGTGGCGCGCATGGAACCGGACCCGTATCTGCAGCAGGCGTACCAGTTCGGGGTGCTGGAGGACTTCGACCACCTGTACCGGTACGCGAACCTGTACGAGATGATCGAACACCGCAAGGCGGAGTCGATTGTCGACGGCCTGACCGAGGTGATGCCGGGTCGCCCGACCCGGATGCACCACCGCAGCCCGGTCGACAACGTGCGCGACCCCTACGACAAGACGCGTACCGACCCGCTGTCGAAGCTGCACGCCCTGACGATCCTCTCGGCTGAGCAGCAGACGATGAACTTCTACATGAACACCGGCCCCACCTACATGGAGCCCATCGCCCGCCAGCTCTACCAGGAGATCGGCCTCATCGAAGAGGAGCACGTCACCCACTACGAGTCGCTCGTCGACCCCGGCGAAACGTGGTGGGAACAGCTCGTCACCCACGAGTACAACGAGTGCTACCTGTACCACTCCTTCATGGAGCAGGAGAGCCACCCCAAGGTCAAGGCCGTGTGGGAGCTGCACCTGAACATGGAGCTGGAGCACCTGCGGATCGCGTGTGACCTGATGCGCCGTCACGACGGGCGCGAGCCGGAGGAGATCCTCGCCCCGGAACTGCCGAACGTGGTCACCTTCGAACCGAACAAGGCCTATCTGCGGGAACTCCTGGCCACCCAGATCGACCTCACCACGCTCGGCGCCGGCTACGTCCGCGAGGCACACGAGCGCTTCGAGGAGATGCAGGCACAGATCCACGGCGGGGAGGCCCCGCCCAGCGACCGCGTCATCGAGCAGCACCAGGAGATGTTCGGACGGGACTACCGCGTGGAGACCGAGGGACCGCACCCCGACCCCTCCCAGCGCGCGTGACCGGCCGGGCAGGCGCAGCCGGCCGTCGGCTCTGCGTCGGCCGGCACCCTGCTCCCACCCCATTCCCCAGGAGGACGCCGTGAAGAAAGTGCAGGACGACGAGAAGCAGATCGGTGACCCTGCGGCCGGGGAGGACGTGGTAGCCCTCCTGATGCGCCAGCACGGGCAGATCCACAGCCTCTTCGACGAAGTCCGACTCAGCGAGGGCGAAGACCGCGAAGACGCCTTCCACCGCCTCGTCCGGCTCCTGGCCGTCCACGAGACAGCGGAGGAGGAAGTCGTCCACCCCCATGCCCGCGGCGCCTTCGACGGCGGTGACGACGTCGTCCAAGAACGGCTCGCGGAGGAGAACGCGGCCAAGGAGACGCTGGCCCGCCTGGAGGACCTGGACACCGGCGACCCGAAGTTCATGCCCCTGCTGCTGTCCCTGCGCGACGCGGTCCTGGTCCATGCCCGCGCCGAGGAACGCTACGAATTCGCCCAGCTGCGCCGAAACACCTCGCAGTCCCGCCTCATGGCCATGGCCAAAGCAGTCCGGGCGGCGGAGAAGATGGCGCCGACCCACCCCCACCCCGGGGTGGAGAGCGCGGCGGCCAACCTGGTGCTGGGCCCCGTAACCGCCCTGGTGGACCGAACCCGCGACGCCATCCGCGAAGTCATGGACAAGGACCAGGACCAGGACCAGGACCAGGGCAAGGGCAAGGGCAAGGGCAAGGGCACAGGCAAGAGCAAGGGCGCAGGCAAGAGCAAGGGCACGGGCCAGGGCAAGACCGCTTGAGGGATCGGTAGGCGGCCCGGCTCTCCCCTGCTCGGTTTCGCGGGGAGCGGGGTCCTCAGGCTCGGCTCCGGCCCGGCGGCCACTCGGGGCACACGTCCGATGCCGGACCGTACCGTCTGCCGGTGGGGACCCTTTCGGGGGATCGGCGCGTGTGCGGGCGGGTGGCCGGGTAGGCGCCGCACGATGTGGTGCTGACCGACGATGACCACGAGGGAACGACGGCCCGGGACGGGTGGAACGAGGCGGTTCGATGGGGACTCTGCAGGGTTTGCGCACTCACGGCGGCCCTTTGGCCGTAATGGCCGGCTTCGCCGGGTACACAGCCGGTTGGACCGCGCTGCACCGCCGGACCGGACAGCCCCGGCCTGCTTCCCCGGGGCCCTGGGACCTCGCCCTCATCGCCACCGCCACGTTCCGGCTGAGTCGGCTCGTCACCAAGGCCACGGTGACGCGGCCTGCGCGCGCCCCGTTCACACAGGTGGACGACGCCGGCGCGCCGGGGGAACTCAACGAGACCCCGCGCGAGGAGCCGGGCCGGACGACGATCGGGGAACTGATCAGCTGCCCGTTCTGCATGAGCGTGTGGATCGTGACCACGTTCACCGGTGCGCGGGCCGTCTGGCCGGAAGCCACCCGCACCGTGACCGGTGCGCTGACCGCCTTGACCCTGTCGGACGCCCTCCAATTCGGACACGCGGTCCTGGCGAAGCGGGCGGAGCACTGACGCGGGGGCTGCGGCGGGGGGCTGCGGCGGGGAGGGTGTGCTCGCTCATAGGGGTACGGCATGCGGCAGGCGGCAGCCCTCCCGTTTGAGAATGATCGCCCTGGGTCACAGCTGTATCGCCCGGCTCCTACGTGGTGGAGATGCGATGCCTGAGAAGAATCCGCTGAAGGCCGTGACCGACAAGATCACCAGCGCCGTGCAAGGCGGCGGAGGGCCGGGGCGTGAGGGCCCCGAGGAAGGGGTCCCCGGCAAGCCGGCCCCCGTCTCCCCTCCGCTCGCCGAGCCGGTCCAGCCGGTCGAACCCCTGCCGCCGAAGGCGGATCAGCGGGGCCCGGAGACGGTCAGTCCGACCGGCCAGCCCACCGGCGCCGACCAGGCCCGGATGGCGCAGAGCGGCGCCTACCTGACGACCGCGCAGGGCGTGCGCCTGCCCGACACGGATCATTCGCTCAAGGCGGGACCGCGGGGGCCGGTCCTGCTGCAGGACCACCACCTGCGCGAGAAGATCATGCACTTCGACCACGAGCGGATCCCGGAGCGCGTGGTCCACGCCCGCGGTTCCGCGGCGCACGGTATCTTCCAGTCCTACGGCACGGCGCAGGCGGTGTCGAAGGCCGCCTTCCTGGCCGCCGACGTGGAGACGCCGGTCTTCGTGCGCTTCTCCACCGTGCTCGGCTCGCGCGGCTCGGCCGACACGGTGCGCGACACCCGCGGCTTCGCGACGAAGTTCTACACCGAGGAGGGTGTTTTCGACCTGGTCGGCAACAACATCCCGGTGTTCTTCATCCAGGACGCGATCAAGTTCCCCGACATCATCCACGCGGGGAAGCCGCACCCGGACCGTGAGATCCCGCAGGCGCAGAGCGCCCACGACACGTTCTGGGACTTCGTGTCCCTGCACACCGAGGCCACCCACCACACCCTGTGGAACATGTCCGACCGGGGCATTCCGCGCTCCTACCGGATGATGGAGGGCTTCGGCGTCCACACCTTCCGCCTGGTCAACGCGCAGGGTGCGACGACGCTGGTGAAGTTCCACTGGAAGCCCAAGCTGGGCGTGCACTCCCTGGTGTGGGAGGAGGCGCAGATCCTGGCCGGAGTGGATCCCGACTTCCACCGCCGGGACCTCTTCGACGCCATCGAGGCGGGCGCTTTCCCGCAGTGGGAACTGGGTATCCAGACGTTCCCCGACACGGATGACCAGACGTTCGAGGGGATCGACCTCCTCGATGCGACGAAGATCGTCCCGGAGGAGCTGGCGCCGGTGAAGGCGGTCGGGCTGCTGACGCTGAACGCGAACCCGTCGAACTTCTTCGCCGAGGTCGAGCAGGTCGCCTTCCACACCGGTCACCTCGTGCCGGGCATCGACGCGACCGACGACCCGCTGCTGGCCGGGCGCATGTTCTCGTACCTGGACACCCAGCTCACCCGCCTCGGCGGCCCCAACTTCCCGCAGATCCCGATCAACCGCACCCACGCGCCCGTCAACGACATGCAGCGCGACGGCTTCCACCAGACGGCCGTGCACCGCGGAGTGGCCCCGTACAAGCCCAACAGCCTCGACGGCGGCTGCCCCTTCTTCGCCGGCGCCGACACCGGCGCCTTCATCGAGGTCCCCGTCGAGCTCCCCACCGGGCGCAAGGTTCGCGAGGCGCCCGCCTCCTTCGACGACCACTTCTCCCAGCCGCGGCTGTTCTGGCAGTCCATGAGCACGGTGGAACGCGAGCACATCATCGCCGCCTACACCTTCGAGCTGTCCAAGTGCTACGAGCAGGCCATCAAGGCGCGGGTCCTGCAGACGCTCGCCAACATCGACGGTGGACTGTGCGCGGAGGTCGCGGCCGGGCTGGGACTGCCCGCCCCCGCGGCCACCGAACCGCCGGCGGAGGTCCGCCCCAGCCGACGACTGTCGCAGATCGGGCAGAGCTGGCCTCTGGACGGTCGCATCGTCGGCATCGTCGCCGACGCGGCCGCCGACCTGACCGGCGTGGCCGAAGTCCGCCAGGCCGTCCTCGACGCGGGAATGGTGCCGTTGGTGATCGCCCCCACGGGCGGCCGCCTGCTCAGCGACGGCGGCGGCGATCCGGTGACGGTGCAGCGCACCTTCGCCGCCGCGCGCTCGGTCGAGTTCGACGCACTGCTGCTCGCGGGCGTGCCCGCACCGGGCGCGGACGCGTACGGCGCCCGCGATGCCAAGGCCGGCGACCCCCGGCCCGCTGCCGGCGATCCCCGGCCCGCTGCGGGCGATCCCCGGCCCGCCGCCGGCGACCCCCGCGTCCTGGCCCTGCTCGCCGAGGCGTACCGGCACGGCAAGGCGATCGGCGGCTGGAACGGCGCCGAGAGCTTCTTCGAAGCAGCGGGCATCCGCGACGGCGAAGCGGGCGTCGTCCTCGCGGGCGACGGGCCGGGCGCCCTGCGCGGGCTCACCGAGCTGATGGGGACCCACCGCGTCTGGGCGCGATTCCCTGCCCCGGCCGCCTGAGACCCACCGGCACGGCACCCGATGAGGGGGGCGGTCGGCCTCCACACGCTGCGCCGGCCCAGGGCGCGGCGTGTGGAGGCCGGCTCCCGCGGATCGCGGGCACCTGTCGGGCGCATGCGGGGCCGTGGCGACAGGCCGATCGGCGCGCGGAAGTTGTGGCCGCAGTGCTGAAACCACCGCGGTCGGGTACCCGGCCGTGTATCCGGACACCAGATCGGCGGAAGGTCCCCCATGTCGAGCAGCCTGAGCGCGGAACGTCGGCAACCGGGGGCCGGGGACCGGCCCCGCAGTCTGCGACGGCCGGGAATCATCCTCGGCGTGGGCCTGGGCGGCTTCGTGGACGGGATCGCCCTGCACCAGCTGCTCCAGTGGCACCACATGCTGACCAGCACCAACCACGACCGCATCGGAGTGAAGTACTACCCGGCCAACACCGTCTCAGGGCTGCGGATGAACACCGTGTGGGACGGGGTCTTCCATGCCGTCTGCTGGCTGGCGGTCCTCGCCGGCCTGGCCGTCCTGTACGGGCGGGTGACGCGTCACCGGCGCCGGGTGTGGACGTCGCCGGCACTGTGGGGCTGGATCCTGGTCGGCTGGGGCCTGTTCAACCTCGTCGAGGGCGTCGTGGACCACCACATCCTCGGCATCCACCACGTCTACGCCGGCGACCAGCAGCTCTGGTGGGACCTCGGCTTCCTCCTGCTGGGCGCCCTGCTCGTCGCAGCCGGCTGGATCATTCAACGCCGAGCGGCACCCTTCGACCCGGAGAGCGACGGGCCGGTGCGCGAGGCGCGTCCCTCGTGACAGGGCACCCCGCCCACCACGGCCCGGACGGCGGCCTGGCGCTCGACGTGGTGGCGCCGACGGCCTTCGTCCTGCTACTGGCCGGCGGATACGCCCTGATGGCGGCCCGCGCGCGACGCCGCAACGCGCAGGCCGGGTGGAGTTGGTGGCGCACCGGATGGTTCCTGGCCGGCTGCGGGCTCCTGGCGGCCGCCCTGCTGCCGCCGATCGCACCCTGGGCGCACGGGGACTTCCGCGGCCACATGCTCCAGCACCTGCTGATCGGCATGTACGCGCCACTCGGACTGGTGCTGGGCGCGCCGGTCACCCTGCTGCTGCGGAACCTGCCGCCCGCGCACGGCCGCCGCGTGACCGCGCTGGTGCGCAGCCGAGCGGCACACGTACTGGCCGATCCGCGCACCGCCCTGGCACTGAGCGTCGGGACACTGGCGCTGCTGTAC
Organism: Streptomyces sp. NPDC058662; assembly: GCF_042716255.1. NCBI lineage: Bacteria > Bacillati > Actinomycetota > Actinomycetes > Kitasatosporales > Streptomycetaceae > Streptomyces > Streptomyces sp. NPDC058662. Next base: position 15,125 of record NZ_JBHXRU010000008.1, read on the forward strand.
TTCACGCCGCTGTACAACACCGTGTCGGCGAACACGGGACTGCACTGGCTGCTGCACGCGCACTTCCTGCTCGCCGGATGCCTGTTCGCGTACGTGATCGCGGGCCCCGACCCGGCCCCCACCCGGCCCAGTGTGCCGGTACGACTGGTTGTCCTGGGGGTGGCCATCGCCGCCCACGCGCTCCTCTCGCAGCTGATGTACGGCGGTTTCGGCATCAACATCCACGCGCCCGTCGACCAGGTCCAGGGCGGCGCCGAGATCATGTACTACGGCGGCGACAGCGCCGAGCTGCTCCTGGCCGCCGCCCTCGTGGCCACCTGGCGCCCCCGGAGCACCCGCTCCGTGGGCCAGCGGGCCGCGCCAGGATCCGCCCCCCTGCGGAAGCGGCGATCCTTCGCCGCACGGGGTTCGGGCTCGGTTCCCTTCCGCGCCCGGCTGCGCTGATCAGTCGGGTACTGCCGCCTGCCAGGTCCACGAGGTGCGGCGGGGACGTCCGTCAAGCTCGCCCCGACCGGTGCACCAGAGGAGGACGCGGTCCGGGTCGCCGGGCGGCGCGTCGGGGAAGAGGCGGCGGAGCACCACCGCGCAGAGCGACTCCGCGGGACGCCACGGCACCCCGAGCCCCGTGGCGATGTCATGGGTGTGCAGCAGGACCTCGGCGACGCCCATCGCCGCGAAGCCCGCCGGGTCGCACGGCCCCCAGTGCCAGGCACGCACCGCCGGGTCGGCCGCGGCCAGTGCACTACTGAGGAGTCCTCCGCCGGCCGTGACCACCTGGAGTACCTCGCGCGGGGAGGCATCGGGACGGACGGTCAGGTCGAAGGGCAGGTAGGCGCCGGCCGGGCGCGCCGCCACTTGCCCGGCGTAGGCCATCAGGTCGTGCGCGACGTGGGCGGCCGTTGCCCAGCAGCTCCATTCCAGCGACCCCGCCGGCACCGTCCAGTCATCCGCTGCGTGCGGGCTCAGCACCCGCACCATCTCGGCCACGGCCGTGTCGACATCTCGGTTGTCCGCGTAGCGCATCCCGCGATGCTAGTGCGGGGGCCGGACGAGGTCACCGGGGCGCGTCCGCCGGGGCGTGTTCGTCAGGGTGCGTTCGCCGGGTGCGTTTGCCGGGGCGCGTTCGGGCGGCCGCGTGGGTGAGCGGTCGCGTGGGTTTGCGGTTCGGTCGTCCGCAGGGGCGGTTCCTGGGGGCGGTTTCCTCGGGGCGGGCCCGCGGGCCGGCTCAGTAGGGCCGGTCGCCAGTCAGCGTGTGCCGCCGTGCCCATGCGTCGATCGCCTCGGCGATGGCGTGGGGTTGGTCCTCGGGGGCGTGGTGGCCGGCCGGTCCGCAGTGCCGGGTCTCCAGTGCGGCAATGTTCGCCGCGCACCATGCGGCCGTCTCCTCGCCGATCAGCAAGGTGGGGGAGGAGTCGAAGGTCAGGAGGAGCTTGGGTACCTCGCCGCTGCCGGCCAGCCACGTGACGTACTGCCCCACCCGGGCGGCGACATCGGCCGGACTCCCGTCCAGCGGTAGCGAGCGTGCCCACTCCAGAATCGGGCGCCTGCTCTCCCGCGTGGGGTACGGCGCCCGGTAGGCCCGCATGTCCGCCTCGCTGACCGGATTCAGCACGCCGCCGGTGAAGGCCGACTCCAGGAAGGCGTTCTGGTCCAGCACCAACGTCTCGCCCTGGGGGCCCCGCACGTTCTGGGCGCGCGTGCGCGGCCCGTCGCCCAGCTCGTTCCAGGACATGGGCCGCACCACGGTCTCGAAGAAGGCCACGCCGCGGACCCGGTCGGGGTGGCGGGTCGCCCAGTCGAAGGCGAGCGCGCCGCCCCAGTCGTGGCCGACCAGCACCACCCCGTTCAGGTTTAGCTGGTCGAACCAGTCGTCGAGGTAGCGGGCGTGGTCGGTGAACCGGTACGGCACGTCGGGCTTGCCGGAGCGGCCCATGCCGATCAGGTCGGGGGCGAGCAGGCGGGCGGGCAGGTCGATTGCGGGCAGCACCTTGCGCCACAGGTGGGATGAGCCGGGGTTGCCGTGCAGAAGGACGAAGGGAGTGCCGCGGCCGGCCTCCTCGTAGAACATCGTCGAGTCCAACACGTTGGCCACGGGCATGACCGTCTCCACTTCGTTCGTCGCACTAACAGTCTCTCGCCGGGCAGGCTATTTTGTTGGTGTGACGAACGCAAGGGATGACGCCATGGACAACTGCGGTACGGACAAGCCCCGTTCGGGTGATCGGCACGCCACTGCCGGGCGACTGCGGAATCTGCGGACCCGGCTTCTGTCGCTGGCCGCCATCCAGTCGGATCGACTGGTGAACGAGAAGCTGCTGCAGGCGGACGCCCGCAAGTGGCATTACGCGGTACTCGCGACACTCGACGAGTTCGGACCCGCGAGCCAGGCGGAACTGTGCTCCCGCACCGGGATCTACCGCAGCGACATGGTCACGGTCATCAACGAGCTGGCAGATCGCGGACTGGTGGAACGCTCTCCCAACCCCGCCGACCGCCGCCAGAATGTCATCACCCTTACCCGCCAGGGCCACGGCCACCTACTGCAACTGGACACACTGCTGACCCAGGCGGAGAACGAGGTGCTTGCCCCACTGACGCCGCCGGAGCGCGCAGAGTTGGCCCGCCTCCTCACCGTCCTGGTCCACCACCACACCCAGGACATGTGAGCCCGCCGCGCACCCCGCGGCGGGCTCGTCGGAACCGGCGCCTGCGCGCCGCACCTGCGCCCTCAAGGATCCGGCCGCTCCACACCCCCACCGGATCCGTTGCGCCGACTCGTAGGCCCCGCCCACGCGTACTCCTCGCCCCGTGACCGTGCGACATCGCCCGATCCGCGACCGAGCCGAATTGCGCGAGCGCCCTCCACACCTTTCAGATGTGGGAAGTGATGCCGGTGGCAGGGTCGTGGGAGATCAACGTCAGCATCCCCGGGTAATACTGGACGGTCTCGCCGGTCAGCAGGGCCTGTCGTTGACTGGCCGTTGCGACCTCGACCAGGAATCGCAGTACGGCGGCCACCCCCACCCCGTCGAGGACGTCCTGGGGCCAGACGGAGAACTCGATCTCCTCCTCGAACAAGGGCAAGGCGAAGAACCACATGGCGCCGAAGCGGGCCCGGAAAGCGAAAGCCGTCGCCTGGCCCTCGGGGTCGTCTGCCCAGGCGGCGAAGAGGTCGGTGAAGGCGGGATGCACAGGATCGAGCTGGGGGTAGGGGTGCTCCACCTCGGTCTCGTCGGCTACAGCACGCAGATGTTCGAGGACGGCGATCCACTCGACGCGGGTCGTATCGAGAACCCGAATGTCCCTCAGGCTGCCGTCGAGATGGAAGACATCGCACATCCACGGCTCGGGCAGGCACCGCGTGCGGGCACCGTGCTCACGGACGTGGACATCCTCGTGCGCCAACTCGACCCAACCCTTGGCACCTGTCTCGCTCATGACACGAAGGTAGTAGGTCGCCACGGTAGGGAAGGACCCGCCCGGCGGTTCAGCTGCGCCATCACAAGATCCCCCGACAGAGCCGAAGACCGTGAACGCTCACACCATGGGCACAGCCACAGCCACAGCCACAGCCACAGTCGACAGCCACGGCCACAGCCATGGCCGACGGCCGCCGTGCCTACGGCGAACTCCTGGCCGCCTGTGATCCAGAGCGAGACGCCAGGCAGCAACCCCGTACGGGCTGGAGGCGGCCCGGCTGGCCTTCGGGTTCTCTGCACGCCAAGCAACTGGTTATCGGCCGGGCCCGGACCCTGGTCCTCGGCATCAATGCGTTTACGTACCCCGGCGCCGACTTCCGCGCGGAGGTCGCTGCCCTCACCCTCGACGGCTGGATCCACCGCCGCTTCCGGTTCACCCCCTGCGACGCCTCGGTGACGTACGACAAACCCTCCCACCGCTTCGCCCTCACTTGGCCGAGCCCGGCCGCCCCCTTCGCCGACGAGCTCCCCTCACCAGACCCAGCCCGAGTTGTTGCCGACGAGTGTTCTCACGGTGTTCGACCCGGCGGTGGCCGGTCGGTACGGCCCGTGGCGAGGACTCCGGCCGGGAAGCCGCTCAGACCGGGTCAGGCGCCCGAGCGGTGTGCCAGGACGTCCCGCAGCAGCGCCAGCGCCTGCAGGTCCTGCGGATCGTGCGGGGCGGGGCCGGCGTCGTCTCGGGGGGCCGGGAGGTTGTGAGTGGTCAGGGTCGCCAGCGGGCGCAGCAGCGGGGCCTGCGGATGGTGGAAGTCGTGGACGGTCAGGGTGGGGGCGGCGACGCCGCCGTAGGCGCCCACGGCGGCGAACCGGCCGTCGGCGGAGGCGGTGACGGCGCGGACGGTCCGGGGTGTGTGGCCGGCTTCCGTCAGGGAGCGCGGCACGCCGGCCGGGTCGAGGGTGACCGGATCGAAGAAGAGGTACCGGCCCTCGCTCCCCGCGTGTCCGGCCACCACGCCCCAGGCGGGGACGGCGCAGAGACCGCCGAGGGGTGGCGCCTCGCCGACCGCCTCCAGGGTCAACGCCTCGTGCGGTTCCCTGCGCCAGCGGCTGAGTCCGCCGCCCGCCCCGCAGGCCACCAGGGTGTCGGGCCCGGTGAACACCAGCTCCCGCACTGGCCCGCGCGGCACGGGGACGACGGTGCGGGCGATCAGGTGCTCCGCCCTCGCGTCGGTCACCACGATGTCCCGTTCACCGCCGAAGGCGACGGCGAGGCCGTCCGGGGCGACGGCGAGGCGGTGTGCGGCATCGAGCCCCCACGGGGCCAGGTCCATGATTCCGGCGGCGAATTGCGGACCGGCGACGATCACGGCCGGCTGCAGCGCGCTGCCCGCCACGAAGCCGACCGCCGTACCGGCGGGCCGCATCCCGGTCAGGGCCGCCCCCTCCGCGACCGGGCTGACGCTGTCGGGCGTGTAGTGCACCAAGGTCCGGCGGTGGCCGGGCCTCCTACGGACGGCGATGACGTTCTCCTCGTCGACGCAGGCGACGGCGTCGTGCTGGAGAGGGCCGCGGTAGATGTCATGCCAGTCACCGTCGCGCAGCATGGCGATCCGGGTGGCGCCGTCCGGTTCCGCGCTGGTGAGCGTGAGCACGGGCGCGCCGACACCGAAGGACAGCCGTGCGGCGGGGCCGGTGATGACCGGATGGACACAGGCGGACGCCCGCGCGGCCCTCACGGCCGCCCGTGCGACCAGGGCCTCGTCGGCGGCGGCGAGACGGGCGAGCGGGCCCTCACCGGCGGCGGCGAGACGGGCGGGCAGCGGGGTCCCGTCGTGGCCGGCCGCGAAGAGGTCGCCGTAACGCTTCGCCAGACGTACCGCGTCCGAAAGCGGCACGGAGGTGATGAGCTCCCGGAGCACGCCGCGATGCCCGGCCCGCAGGTGCGCGGCGGCCCGCCGATCGATCCCGGGGCCGTCGTCCCACATCATGCGCCGGACCGTGTCCATGGCCAACTCCTGCCGCTGCCGTGGCCCTTCATGATGCCTCGCTGCCCGCGCCCGGGGCTACGCTGGGTCCTGGACGCGGGGGATACGGGGAGGCGTGCGATGACGGATCCGATGTCGGCACTCGCGATGGCGGGAGCGACCACCATCGTGGTGGCCATGGCCACCAGCGCGTGGGAGGGCGCCCGCGAGCGGGTGGTGGAGGTGTTCCGGCGCAGCGGTGACGACGGGGCGGCCGCGATCGAGGCGCAGTTGGACGGCGACGCGCGGCTGGTCGCCGACGAGGAGGACGCCGACGGCGCACGCCAGGACCTCCTGCGGCCCTGGGCGCGCCGGCTCGCGGCGCTGCTGCGGGAGCACCCCGAGGCCACTGAGGAACTGCGTCGGGCCGTCGAGGAGGTGGCGGCCGGACTGCCCAGGACCGCGCAGCACTGGACTCAGAACGTCACGGCGCACGGGAGCGGCACGGCGTTCGGGGCCCAGGGTCCGGGCAGCAGTGTCCACATCCACCGGGGGGGCACGTCGGAGGACGGCCCCCGGCGGTGAGCGGCCCCGAGCCGGACGACGCCGGCGCCGGGCCCTTCGTACGGCAGGTGGTGCGGGCGGAGGGCGGCTTCGCGTACGGGGTGATCGGCGCGGACATCCACGTGTTCGGCGACGGCCGGCCGGTGTACGTACTGCGGAGCTGGGCGGGACCGCCCGCGGCCGATCCCGAGTGGTTGCTGGAGCTGCCCAGCAGGATGCTCAGCGCCCGACACGAGGTCGTACCGTTCACCGGACGTGAGGGGGACGCCGCCGCGCTGCGGACGTGGCGCGACACACCACGTCGGCTCGCGGCCCGCTGGCTTCACGGCCCCGGCGGGCAGGGCAAGAGCCGTCTCGCCGCGCGGCTCGGCGCCGAGTCCCGCGCCGAGGGCTGGCTCGTGGTCGTCGCCGTGCACGGAGCCGGCACGGTGCTGCCCCCGCCCGGAAGCCAGGACCTGCGGGCGGAGGGCGCGACCGGGGTCCTGGTGATCGTCGACTACGCGGACCACTGGCCGTTGCCGGACCTGGCCTGGCTGTTCAGCAACGCGCTGCTGCACCGGCCCGGACTGCCCGCACGGCTCCTGCTGCTGGCCCGTGACGCCACCGGCTGGCCCGCGGTGCGCGCGACGCTGGCCGACGTGGAGGCCGCCACCTCGCGCCAGACGCTGCAGGCACTGGCCGACGACGGGGAGGAGGGAGGCGACCGGGCCGCCATGTTCCGTGCCGCCCGGGACGCCTTCGCCGACCGATACGGGCTCGCGGCACCGGACGCGATCGGAGCGCCGGTGGTGCTGGCGGAACCGGAGTTCGGCCTCACACTGACCGTGCACATGGCGGCGCTCGCGGCCGTGGACGCCCGCCGGACGGGCCGCCGCCCGCCCGCCGACGCGGCGGGCCTGACGACGTACCTGCTGGACCGGGAGCAGCGGCACTGGGCACGCCTGGCCGACACGCCCGGATACGTGACGCCGCCGGCCGTGATGAACCGGGCGGTCTTCGCGGCCGCGCTCACCGGCGCGGTCGAACGGCGTACGGGCACGGCGGCGGTCGATGCGCTGCGTCTGCCGCTTCCCACCGGGACCGTGCTCGCCGACCACGGGACCTGCTATCCCCCCGAGGACCCGGCACGGCCCACGGTGCTCGAACCGCTGACACCCGACCGGCTGGCCGAGGAGTTCGTCGCGCTGACCCTGCCGGGTCACCCCGCCGACTACCCGGCCCACGACTGGGCGCCGACCGCTCTGGACGCGCTCCTGCCGCGAACCGGCGACGCCCCGGCCGCGCCCTGGCTGTCCCGCGCGATGACGGTGCTGGTCAGTGCGGCCGACCGCTGGCCACACATGCGCCACCAGCACCTGTACCCCCTGCTCCGGCAGGCGCCCTGGCTGGCCGTCGCGGCCGGCGGTGCGCCGTTCGGTGCGCTGGTGGCGCTCGACGACATCGACTTCGAGCTGCTGGAGGCCATCGCGGCGTACCTGCCGCGTCGCGACGACGCCGTACTCGATCCGGCGGCGGCCGCCTTGGCCGTCCGGCTGGTGGACCACCGCATGGCGGCGACGGACGACCCGGCGGCGCACGCCGCCATACAACTCAGCCTCGGCTCGAATCTCGCCGGAGCAGCCCGCTACGACGAGAGCCTGGCCGCGGCGGAGCGCGCGGTAACGCTCTACGAGGCGGTTGCCCGCGCCGATCCCGAGCGTTACGAGTCAGACCTCGCCGCCGCCCTGAACAACCTCGCCAAGGAGCTGGACCGCGAGCGGCGCGGCGACGAGGCGCGGCACGCGATCGAGTCGGCGGTCGCCATCCGAAGGAGACGGCTGCGCCCGGGTCACGACAGCGATACCGCCGCTCTGGCGCTGTCGCTGTCGAACTACGCCATCCGTATGCGGAACGAGGGGCGGCGGGTGGAGGCCGTGCGGGCCAACGCCGAGTCCTTGACGCTGTACGCCCAGGTGGCGGCGGCCCGGCCCGGGTGGTACGACCGCGATCTGGCCGCCACCCTCGTCAACCTCGGCAGCTCCCTGGACAGCGCTCTCCGTGTCGACGCCGCAGTGGCCGCCACCCGGCGCGCGGTGGCCATCCTCCGGCCGCGGGCACGCGACGACCCGGCCGCGTACGAGGGCCTGCTGTCCCAGGCCCTCATCAATCTGGCGGGCATGCTGGTGAGCGGGGGACGGGGACACGAGGTCATTGTCGCGCGGGTGATCAACGAGGGCGGGGTGCCCAGCGACGACCTGCTGCGCCGGCGGGGATGGCGCACCGAGGCACTGGCGGCAGCCACGCAGGCCGTGGAGATCCGCCGCCGGCAGGCACGGGCGAATCCGGCGGCGCTCAACAGCGACCTGGCCGGTGGGCTCCGGTCGCTGGCCCGGGTGCAGGAGGCCGTGGGACTGCGGGACGAGGCGCGCGTGACCGCTCACGAGGCGGACGGCCTGGAAAGGAGCGTGGACCCCCGCAGGCGGCCGTGGACCGCACCGGAGCAGGTGGAGGATGGTCCGTGGCACGCCGTCGACGAGGTACTGGTCGGCCTGTACCGCTATCTCGCGGCCACCGAGGTGACAGTCCACGGGCCCACCCTGGTGTTGCTCCTGGGGATCCCACGCGACGGGAGCCGGGATCCGGAGGCCCTGGCCGAGGCCCTGGAGGTCCGCCGTCGGCTCGCCGACGCCGATCCCGTGACGTACGAGCCGGTCCTCCTGTACGAGATGAGGCAGTTCGCGTGGGAGCTGTGGTGGGCGGGACGGCGCGAGGAGGCCGTGGAGATGCTGGAAGAGGCGGTCGACCTGGCCCGTGCGCTCGCCACGGAGGCGCCCGGGACATACCGCGACCGCTTCCTCCGCTACACCGAGGACCTGGCCGCTTGGCTGCGGGCGGTCGGACGCCGCCGTGACGCGCGGGCGGTACGGCGAGCGGCACGACGGGACGCCCGCGAGGCGTGAGCGAGGCGCGACGGGGCGCCCGCGAGGCATGAGCGGCGCGACGGGACGCCCGCGAGGCGTGACCGTGGAGGCGCCGGTGCCGGGCCGTCGGGCAGCAACGGGGTCCGTCGGGGCAAGCCGGCAGGAAGAGATCAGTGCGGTGTGGCGCGGGCGATGAGCAGGGCTACGTCGTCATGGTCTCCCGGGTGGCGAAGGGTGTGCAGGAGGTGGTCGCAGGTGTCGTCCAGTGAGCGGTGGGGGTCGTCGAGGGCGTCGAGGAGGACGTGGAGGCGGGTGTCGATCGGCTCGTGGCGGGTCTCGACCAGGCCGTCGGTGTACAGGACGAGCTGGTCGCCTGCCTCCATGGCGAGGCTGGTGGTGTGGAAGGTGACGCCGCAGCCGCCCAGCGGGGCGCCGGTGGGCAGGGCGAGGAGCTCGCGGGTGCCGTCCCGGCGCAGGAGGACGGGCGGCAGGTGTCCGGCGAGGGAGAGGTGACACCGCGCCGTTCGGGGGTCGTAGACGGCATAGACGCAGGTCGCGTAGGTGTCGAGGCCTTCGGTGACGTGGTCGAGGTGGTGCAGGACCTTGGCGGGGTCGAGGTCGAGGTCGGCCAGTGTGCGCACCGCGGTGCGCAGCTGGCCCATGGTGGCCGCGGCCGCGACTCCGCTTCCCATGACGTCGCCGACGACGAGTGCGGTCTTGTCGCCGCGCAGGGGGATGACGTCGAACCAGTCGCCGCCGATCTCCATGGTGGCCTGGGCGGGGCGGTAGCGGGTGGCGACTTCCAGGCCGGGACGGCTCGGGGGTGTGCGGGGCAGCAGGCTGTGCTGGAGGGTGAGGGCCGTGTGGCGCTGCTCCTCGACGGCGCGGTGCCGCTCGGTGACATCGACGCTGGAAGTGGCCACGCCCAGCACGTCCCCATTGGGGGCTTCGAGCCGGTAGAAGGAGATCGACCAGGCGTGATCGTGATCGGGGTCCGCCGGCGTACGGCCGACGGTGTACTGGTCCACGATGGGGACGCCGGTGGCCAGGACCTCGCGCATCGCCGCTTCGAACGACGCGTCCACGGCGGGCAGCACCTCGTGGACGTGCCGGCCGATGTGCTCAGCGGCCGGTACCCCGTTGAGGCGCTCCTCGGCGGGGTTGACCGACACGTACCGCAGGTCGGTGTCCAGCACGCCCAGTCCGATCGGCGACTGGGCCACCAGCCGGGCGGACAGGGCCAGGTCCCGTTCGACCTGGCGTACCGTCGCCTGGTCGGCGGCCAGGCCGAGGGCGTAGTACTCCTCCTGGGAGTCCAGCAGCCGCATATTGCGGAACTCGACGATGCGCGTACTGCCGTCCTTGTGCCGCATGGGGAAAGTGCCGGCCCAGTCGCCCCTGCCCTCCATGACCCGAGCGAACATGCCCAGCACGACCTGCAGGTGGTCTTCGTGGACCAGCAAACGGCCCGCGAATGCGCCGAGCGCCTCATCGGCGGTGTATCCGAACAGGTCCTCGGCCTGTGGGCTCCACAGGTCGATCCTGCCCTCGGCATCGAGCAGAACGGCCGCCACGCTCAGTACGTCGAGCAGGCCGCCCGGCCGGGTGGGAACGGCGCCCGCCCCGTCGGGATCGCCCCGTGAGGGCTCGGTCGCACCCATATCCGGGGTCTCCTTCCGGCCGCAGAAGGCCGTTGCCCTGTGCCGGCTGTGATCACGTTCCGGCGCCTGTGCTCAGGATCATCCCATCGTCTCTCCTCGCCGGCCGTGCACGCACAGACACGCCAGAGTGCCGGGGGACAGCCGCTTGGTGTCCACGGCCGTGGGGCGCTTGCGTCCGCTGATCTTTTCGCACCGTGACACCCGCGCGCGTCGCGGTGGCCGACCCGGAGGCTGCGTTCGGGCAGCGCTCCGTTCAGGCTGCGCGTCGTTCAGACGACGCGTCGCTCAGGCAGCGCGCCGTCCCCGGGGCTATGCGGCTCTCCGGTCCGCCGCAGGTGCCGGCACGGTGTCAGGCAGTGCGGGAGCGGCGCCGTTCGTCGCGGGGGAGCCGGACGGCGGTTCCCCCGGGGCGGGGGCGCTGCGCGGCGTCTGACCGGCGGAAGTCCTGTCCGTGCCGGCCTGCGGCGGGGTGGCGCGTTCCAGGAAGCGCAGCAGCTCGACGGGGAACGGCAGGACGAGGGTGGAGTTCTTCTCGGCGGCGACCGCGACCACCGTCTGCAGCAGCCTCAGCTGGAGGGCGGCGGGCTGGTCGGACATCACGGCGGCGGCTTCCGCCAGCTTCTTGGACGCCTGGAGCTCGGCATCGGCGTTGATGATCCTGGCCCGGCGTTCGCGGTCGGCCTCGGCCTGCCGCGCCATGGACCGCTTCATCGTCTCCGGGAGGGAAACGTCCTTGATCTCCACCCGGTCGATGGTCACGCCCCACTCGACAGCCGGACTGTCCATCATCAGTTCCAAGCCCTGGTTCAGCTTCTCGCGGTTGCAGAGCAGCTCGTCGAGATTGCTCTTGCCGAGGATGGAGCGGAGCGAGGTCTGCGCCATCTGGGAGACGGCGAACCGGTAGTCCTCGACGCGGATGATCGCATCGACGGGGTCGACGACCTTGAAGTAGATGACGGCGTCCACCCGGACGGTGACGTTGTCGCGCGTGATGCCGTCCTGGGCGGGCACCGGCAGGGTCACGATCTGCAAGTTCACCTTGTGCATCCGGTCCACACCCGGAACGATCATGGTGAACCCGGGCCCCCGGACCTGGCCGCGCAGGCGCCCGAAACGCAGCACGACACCTCTCTCGTACTGCCGGACCACTCGGGCTCCCGCCACCAGGAACACCAGGCCGGCGACGCCCATGAGGGCCAGCATGATCAGCAGCTCTCCGGCCATGGCGAACCATCTCCCTCCAGTGCACCTCTCTTCAATATGCCCCTTTTGCCATTCTTTGACCCTCGTGTCGGACGAAGCTTTGGGATGCCCGGCGACTATCCGGCTGCCGTGGCTGAGATGTCCGTTTCACGCCGCAGGCGCTGCTCGGTCCAAGGAGCGGTTGCCGCCCCCGACGGCCTGGCCGAAGGCTCGACACGGGCAGGCCCCGGCCGTTGTCCCGTGCCTGGTCCCCCGCACAGGGCCTTGTCAGTGGCCTTGTCTGCCCGGGCCGGTAGTGCTCCAGGCGGCGGCGCTCGCCTCAGTCGCGGGGGCGTCGGACGCATCCGACGTCCCCGCCACCTGCTGGCAACCGCCCCGCCCCGCGCAGCCCGGGCCGATCGACGCGCTGTTCCGGCCCGGGACGCGTGTGAGCGACGGGTACCACTCCGAGATGACCGTCGTGGAGCCGCGCCGGATCGGAACCCTCCGGGTGCCGAGCGGGCTGCTGGCCGTATCCGGCCCGGACAGCCTGCCCGACGACGGCCCCACCGTCACGGTCAGCGTCCCGCCGGGGGAGTACGGGGTCCAACTGGCGGTCTCTCGTATCCAACTCCACGGTCAGCTGGGTACGTGAGGAGGAGCGCGGCGGCCGGGCGTTGGAGCCCGTGAAGGCGGATCGCCCATTCGTAGCAGCAGGTTCCGTGGTCGTGCGGTTTGCCGGCGCCGCGTCAGTTCGTCTTGGCCTGTACGGCGGCGAGGGCCGCGGCGGTGTCCGCGGTGGCCAGCGCGGCGTTGATGTGGGAACCGGCCAGGGCGCCGGCCGCGGCGGACGCGCCGATCTGGGCGGTGAGGTCGGTGGCGTTGCCGGCCACCCACACGCCCGCGATCTCCGTGGCTCCGGCCGTGGCGGAGGCGAAGCGCCGGCCCATGGCGTCGGGCAGGTCCTCCATCGGCAGCTTGAGCCCTTCCAGGCCCTCGGTGCGGGCTTGCAGCTGCGGGGCGACGGCCAGGACCCGGCGCTCCACGATGGTGCCGTCGGTCAGGCGCACGCCGGCGATGGCGCCGTCCTGGTCGTCGACGACTTCCCGCACCGGGGTGTCGAGTACGCGGATACCGCGGGCGGCGAACCGTGCACGGGTGTCCGCGTCCAGGCCGGCGCCACGGGTGAAGTAGACCAGGTCGCTGCTCAGTTGCCGGAACAGCAGCGCGTGGTGCACGGAGGCGGGCCCGGTGGCGAGGATGCCGATCGGCTCGTCGCGTACCTCCCAGCCGTGGCAGTAGGGGCAGTGCACCACGCCGCGGCCCCAGTGCTTTGCCAGGCCGGGCACCTCGGGCAGCACATCGCGCAGACCGGTGGCCACCAGCACGCGGCGCGCCGTCAGAGCGCGGCCGTCGGCCAGGCCGATGGCGAACCGCGGATCCCCTTGGGGCGACGGCGCGGCGGGCGCGGCGGAGGCCACCTCGCCGAAGACGATGCGGCCGCCGTACTGGCGTACCTGTTGGCGGCCCCGCTTGAGGATCTCGGAGGGCGGCGTGCCGTCCAGGACGATGAAACCGTGCATCGCCGCGGCGGGCGCGTTGCGCGGGGTGCCGCTGTCGATCACGACGACCGAGCGGCGGGAGCGGGCCAGCATCAGCGCGCCGTTCAGCCCCGCGGCCCCGCCGCCGATCACTACCGTGTCGACCGTCCGGCCGGGCAGCGTGTCACTTTCGTAGGCCTGAGTCGTCTCGGACATCGTCCTACCCCTTCCTCGTGCGCGGCCCGAGATCGTCCGGACCAGCTGCTCACGACGCTAATCCCGGCTTGCATCCCAGGCATACGATGTTGCCCATGACGCAAGAAGATGGAGAGTTGGACGGCCTCGTACGCAAACGCATCCGGGCTCTGCGGGTGGCGCAGGGGTGGTCCCTGGAGGAACTGGCCACCCGCGCGAACCTCAGCCAGTCCTCGCTCAGCCGTATCGAGAACGGCCGGCGCCGCCTCGCACTGGACCAGCTCCTCACCCTCGCCCGCGCCCTGGACACCACCCTCGACCAGCTCGTCGAGACGGCCACCGACGATGTCGTCATCAGCCCGACGATCGACGGGGTCCACGGCCGGATGCGCTGGCCGGTGAAGGGTGACCCCGGCATCAGCGTGGTGCGTCAGCGCCTGACCGAACCGCCGCCCGACAACCCGGCGCGCATGCGCGCCCACCCGGGGCGCGAATGGCTCGTCGTCCTGTCCGGCACCGCGATCCTCATGCTCGGCCACCGCCGCTTGCGCATCGAGACCAACCAGGCCGCCGAGTTCCCCACGATGATGCCGCACGCCATCGGCGCCGAAGGCGGGCCCTGCGAGATCCTGGGCATCTTCGACCGCGACGCCCGCCGCGGCCACCAGAACGAAGCCCCCGGCCGTCAGAGCCCGGCCGCCCCCGAGTGACAGGGCGGCCGCACGCAAGGCCCCGCTCGGGGCCGCCGTCTTGCGCACCAGGCAGCAAACCCGACCATTATCTTGCGCAATCAGGGAGCTGGCATGCCGCAGGCGCATAGCCGTCCTAGCGTGAGGGCATGACCCAAGCACCCCCGCACAACCCCCATTCCGACGCTCCGCACGGACACGGACACGGACACGGACACCGAAACGAACATCAACAACTCCAGCAGCAGGGAACCGGCGGCCAGGCGGAGATCCTCGACCTGGACGCCGAGGTCCTCGCCGAGCACACGGCCTCCATCACCGCATGGCTCCCGCTGACCGCCGGCCCCCGCCAGATCGTGGATCTGGGCTGCGGCACCGGGGCGGGGACCTTCGCCCTCCTCGACCGCTTCCCCGATGCGCACGTCACCGCCGTCGACACGTCGGCCGAGCACCTCCAGCGCCTGCGCGAGAAGGCGTGCGCCCGCGGCGTGGAGGAGCGCGTGCGCACCGTGCAGGCCGACCTCGACGCCGCCGAGTGGCCCGACCTCGGTTCACCGGACCTGGTGTGGGCGTCGGCCTCGATGCACCACATGGCCCGCCCTGACCGCGTACTGCGCACCGTCCACGACCTGCTCACCCCCGGCGGGCTGTTCGCCGTGGTGGAACTGGCCGGCTTCCCCCGCTTCCTGCCCCCGAGCGCCCCCAGGGACCGGCCCGGCCTGGAAGAACGCGTCCACGCCGCGAGCGACCGCACGCAGGCCGAGCACATGCCCCACCGCGGCGCCGACTGGGGCCCGATGCTCACCGACGCCGGATTCACCGTCGAGGACGAACGCACCATCACCGTGAACATCGAGGGCTCCCGCAGCGAAGTGATCGGCCGCTACGCCCTCGGCGGCCTGCAGCGCATCCGCGGCGCCGTCGCCGAGACCCTCGCCCCCGAGGACCTCACCGCGCTCGACCAGCTCCTCGACACTGACAGCCCCCACAGCATCCTGCGCCGCGACGACCTGACCATGCGCACCGAGCGCACCGTCTGGGCCGCCCGCCGCACCTGATCCCCCGCACCCCGGACCGCCAGCCCGGCGGCACCGCAATGATCGCCGTCCGGTACAGCCTGGACGCGGACGCGGCCGTGGACGCGGAGACGGGCCGGGGCGTGGCCCCGGCCCGTCGTGTCTCTCGCGTGTGCGTCACACCTGGCGCCACCGGGCGAGGCACCAGGAGAACAGCCCGAACAGGACGAGCCCCACCGCCACCACCACGAGGAGCCACGGGCCCGCCGGGGTCTGCGCGAACGCCCGCAGGGTGTCGTCGACACCCCGGGCCTTGCTCGGGTCGTAGTTCAGGGCGGCGTAGAAGAGGAAACCGCCCGCCGCCGTGAACACCGCGCCCCGGGCGACGCCGCCGGTGACGCCGAGGAAGTCCACGGCCTTGCGCCAGCCCTGCGACACCGTGCCCATGGCCAGCTTCTTACGGAACTTGCGCATGGCGGCCGATACGGCGATGACCACACCGGCGATGGCGATCGCCGCCCCGGTCAGGCCGACCAGCCACTGCCCCGCAGGCAGGTCCAGCACCTTGGATGTGACGTCGCGGGACTGCTGGTCACCCGACTGTGATCCACCGGAACCGGCCGCGAAGGACAGGACGGAGAACGCCATGACGGCGTAGAAGATCGCCCGAGCGGTCGACGCGAGCCGCTTCGTGGCCTTGTCGCCGTCGGGTCCCACGGCGCCGAACAGTGCCTCGGACAGCCGCCACAGCATCATGCACACCAGGCCCACACCCACCGCCCAGATGAGGACGGCGCCCACCGGGTGCCCCGCCATCTCCTGGAGCGCGCCCTGGCGGTCGGCTTCCTGACTGGTCTCGCCGAAGGCGACACGGACGGCCATGACTCCGACCAGTACGTACAGCACGCCGCGAGCCGCCAGCCCGCAGCGGGCCACGACCTCACGGCCCGTTCCGCCGCGGGACGCGGCCTGCGTGCCCCCGCGCACCATCCGGTTCTGTTCGGCGTGCGACATCGGAACCCTCCCGTCATGGGCGCAACGGTCCGGGGTGGCTCATCGCACCGCCCCCCGCGCGCCAGATGCTCAGACGGGCGGCTACCCGGCTTCGGCCGCTCCATGCCTCGCCCGGCACCGACGCGTACGCCTCGACCCCCGACGCGCGCACGCCGAAAGCACGGCCGGGGACGGGAGAGAGCTGACGAGGTAGTACGGGGGCGGTCGGGAGGCGCGGCCGGACCTACAGGGGGTGGTCCATGCCCCGGTCGTCCATGCGGCTCTCCTGCTCGCTCTGCGCCTGGAGGCGGCCGGCCTTCTCGCGCAGCCGGCGGCTCTCGTCCGGGTCGGTGGAGCGCTCCGCAGCCGCGTTCAGCTCCTTGGCCTTCTCGCGCATCTGCCGGGACCGGCCCTGCGACTCGCCTGCAACACTCATGATCACTCCTCGGGTCCGAAAGCCCGTACATCCGTGGGTGAGGACGGGCGGAATCAGCGAAGCAGCAGCTCCCCATGTCCGCATCTCGAACCGTTACGGAGCGTCCGCGCCAGGACACCTCCCCGATACCCTCCCGGGCGACCCGCGCGCCGCCCGTTGCGCCGTCCGGCCGACCGGGGCAGGCCCCGCCCCGGCGCGGGGTATTACGCTCGGAGCAGGCTGAGAAGGGGATGATGTCCATGTGTCGCTGGCTCGCCTACTCGGGTTCGCCCATCGTGCTCGACGCCGTGCTCTACCGACCGGAGCACTCGCTCATCAACCAGAGCCTCTACGCGCGCCTGGGCGCCGAGTCCACCAACGGCGACGGCTTCGGTGTCGGCTGGTACAGCACGGACGGCGTCGGGGACGGCACTCCGGCCGTCTTCCGCGACATCGCGCCCGCGTGGAACAACCGCAACCTGCGCGAGCTGGCCGGGCATGTGCGGTCACCGCTGTTCTTCGCCCACGTCCGCGCCTCCACGGGGTCGGCCATCCAGCAGACCAACTGCCACCCCTTCCGGCACGGGCGCTGGCTGTGGATGCACAACGGGGCGATCACGGACTTCCAGCGGCTCCAGCGGGACCTGTGCATGGCCGTGGACCCCGCCCTGTTCCCCGCGATCGAGGGTTCGACCGACTCCGAGGTGATGTTCTACCTGGCGGTCACCTTCGGCCTGGACCAGGACGTGCCGGGGGCGGTGGCGCGGATGGCCGGCTTGGTGGAGCGGCTCGGCAAGGAGCATGGCGTCGCCGACCCGCTCCAGATGACGGTGGCGGTGAGCGACGGCGAGCGGCTGTGGGCGTTCCGGTACTCCAGCCAGGGCCGGTCCCGGTCCCTCTTCCACAGCAGCCGGGCCGACACCGTCCGGCACCTCCACCCGGAGCTGGACTTCCTCAACGACGTCTCCGACGCCACGCGCCTCGTCGTCTCGGAGCCCCTGGGGAACCTGCCCGGCATGTGGAACGAGATCCCGGAGGCGAGCTACACCGTGGTCCCCGCGATCCCGGGCGTGGACTACCTCCCGTTCATCCCCGAGGTGCCGTGACCCCGTTCATCCCCGAGGTGCCGTGACCGGTGGTGGTGCCGCCAGCGACGTGGTGAGCGTGAAGAGGGCCCCGTCGGGGTCCCGGAGCGCCACCCACCGCTCCGTCGCGTTCGACGCCACGTCCGAGACCGTGCGCCCGCCGAGCGAGCCGGCCGCCTCGACTGCCGGCTCCAGCGCCGGGACCCGGAAGTGGACGTGCCACCGCGGCCGGGTGTGCGGGTCGTAGCCCGCCATCTCGACGGGCCCGCTGTCGAGCCGGGCGACGGGCTCCCCGCCCTGCCGCAGTACGACCTGGTCCTCCTCGTACGAGACCTCGCAGCACCCGGGTCGGCCGGTGGCCCACTCCAGGACCGCGCCGTAGAACAGCGCCGCGTCGAAGGCGTTGCGCGTACGCAGCTCCAGCCAGGCCGGGGCCCGGCCCGTACCCACCCGCCAGCCGGCAGCGACCGGGCCCTCCCAGATCCCGAAGACGGCCCCGTCCGGGTCCGCGGCCAGGGCGCCGCGGCCGCCGGAGGCGAAGGAGACCGGGCCGACCGCGATGGTGCCGGTGCGCTCACGGATCCGGTCGACCGCGACGTCGGCGTCGTCGACGGCGAAGTACGGGGTCCACGCCACCGCGACCGCGAGGTCACCGGCGAGAGCGCCGACTCCCCCCACCGGCACCCCCTCCAGCTCGGCGACCGAGAAACCGGCGCCCAGACGCGTACGGCGGAACCGCCAGCCGACGACCGCGCCGTAGAAGCGCTGCGCCGCGGCGAGGTCGCGGGTCATCAGGCTCACCCAGCACGGGGCGCCGAAGACCTCCTTCGTCGACATCTCCACCGCTCTCTCCGTCCCTCGTGGCCGATCCGGGAACCCCGACCCGCCCAACCCACCATTCTCGTCCTTTCCGCGCCGGTCTTCCCGTCCGGACCCTCACGGGCTGCCGCACGGCCCCTCCCCGGCAGGCGCCCCTCGCGACCAGCACCCCGGTCCGCGGGGAGTCCGCCCCCGTCAGGCCACGGTCAGACCCCCGTCAGACGACGGTCACCGGATGGCGTACGACCGCGTCGAAGAGGTAGCCCTCCGTATTGGGGACCGCCGTGGTGGGCTGGGTGCGCCCGGTGGCGTCGGTGGCCCGCGCCAGGAGCGCGGTCGGGCCGGCCGCGCGCGGGGTCCACGGGAGCGACCAGCGCACCCAGCTGCCTCGGCGCGGGGTGTCGTGCAGGCGGGCCGGCTGCCAGCGGAGTCCGCCGTCGGTGCTGACCTCCACCCCGAGCACGGGCGCCGCACCCGACCAGGAGCGCCCCGTCAGCAGCCGCGTGCGGTGCGCGACGAACGTGGCCCCCAG
Organism: Streptomyces sp. NPDC058662; assembly: GCF_042716255.1. Taxonomy (NCBI): domain Bacteria; kingdom Bacillati; phylum Actinomycetota; class Actinomycetes; order Kitasatosporales; family Streptomycetaceae; genus Streptomyces; species Streptomyces sp. NPDC058662. The sequence goes on from NZ_JBHXRU010000008.1 coordinate 34,100, forward strand.
TTCCAGTTCGAAGGCGCTCTTCAGGGTCTGGCGGGTCAGCGGGGCGCCGCCCCCGGCGGGGTGGTCCGGGCCGAACATCCGGTACAGGTCGGTGTTCCACGGCGTGTACAGGGGCTGCCCGCTGACCTCGATGTCCCCGACCCACTTGATCGAGGAGATCCCGATCCAGTCGGGTACGACCATACGGACCGGACCGCCGTGGTCGGGAGGCAGCGGCTCGCCGTTCATCTCGTACGCCAGGATCACGTCGTCCAAGGCCTTCGCGACGGGCAGCGGGCGCCGCACCCGGCCCAGATTCACCCCGCTCGCGACCACCTCCTCGTCCAGCCCCCGGGGGAGGACGTCCACGGCGGTGCGGGCGACGCCCGCCCGCCGCAGGACGTCCGACAGCCGCGCCCCCCGCCAGCGGGCGACGCCGATCGCGCCGAGGGTCCACGGCGTGCCGGCGACCGGCTGACCCTGCTGGGTGGTGTAGAAATTCCGCGCGTTGCCCGCGCACTCGATGAACAGGGTCCGCTCGACGGCCGGCAGCGCCCGCAGCCGGTCGTAGGAGAACTCCACCGGCCCGTCCGACAGGCCGTCGCCCCACACCCGCAGCCGCCATTCGCGCGCGTCGATGCGCGGGGTGGAGGTGTGGTTGCGGACGAAGAACCGGTCGACGGGTGTGAGGTGACCCGTGCCGCGCAGGGCCGCGAAGTTCGTCTCGGCATTGGTACCCCGCAGGGTGAACAGCTCCGGCGGCACCGGCTTGACGATCCCCGGCGCGGCCACGGCGCCGGTTCCGGCGGCGGTGGTGCCCGCCGCGGCCGGGCCGGCGGCGGCCAGGCCCAGGGGACCGGCGGCGGCACCCGCCGCGAACAGCTTGAGCAGGTCACGGCGGTCCACCCCGGCAGTGCGGGCGCGCCCGCGCGCCCACTGCCGTAACCGCGCGCGGTCGTACCGGCTCTCACCGGACAGGTCGAAAGGCATGGCGGAACACTCCTCGATCGTGGTTTCCCGTGGACCGTAGAGCCATGCCCCACCCGCACCCGGCCACGCCCCGCGCGGGCCCGACCGCCCGGGAACGACCGAAACCAGGCCCCGATTACCCCTGTGCGGCGGTGTTCGGCAGGATGGGCCGCATGACCGAGATCCTTACCCCCCGCCTCCTCCTGCGCCGCTGGGACGACGACGACCTCGTCCCCCTGTCCGAGATCAACGCGGACCCGGAGGTGATGCGGTGGATCGGCGACGGTTCGGTCCGTGACCTGGAACAGACCGCCGAGGACCTCGAACGCTGGGAGGAGGACTGGGACGAGGAGGGTTTCGGCCTCTTCGCCGTCGAGCTCCTCGGCTCCGGCGAGCTGATCGGCCTCACCGGCCTGTCGGTCCCCGAGTACCTGCCCGAGGTCCTCCCGGCGGTGGAGATCACCTGGCGGCTCGGCCGGCAGTACTGGGGCCAGGGCTACGCCTCCGAGGCCGCCCACGCCACCTTGGAGTTCGCCCTCCAGGACCGCGGCCTGGACCGGGTCGTCGCGATCAACCGGGCCGGCAACGACGAGTCCGAGAACGTGATCCGCAAGCTCGGCATGGTGCTGGAGCGCGACACCACCCACCCCGAGTACGGCCACCTCCTCCAGATCCACGGCATCGACCTCACGGAGTACGAGGCCTGAGCGGATCCTCGGGCGGACCTCCCGGCGCCGCGCATCGGCCGATCGGCGGACCCCGGCATCCCCCGGACCGCCCGGGGTCCGAAGCCGCCGGGCCGACCGGACGCGGCCCGGGGCGGGGCCACCATGGAACGGCGAGAGCGGAAGGACAGGGCCGCTGCTCCCTCCCCGCCCGGAGCCGAGAGGGACACCATGACCCCGCACCACCGACCGCCCTCTCGACCGCCCCGCGGACCGCTCCCTCGACCGCACCACCGACCGCCCCACGGCAGTGCCGGGCGCGGTGCCCGGCGCGGCCGCCGCGCCGCCGTGAGCGCCGCGCTCGCCGCCGCCGCGGCCCTGCTGCTCAGCGCCTGCACCCCGAAGGAGCCGCCCCGGCCGCGCACCGAGGCAACGCCGCGCACCGAGGCAACGCCGCGGCCCTCGGCGTCCGCGCTCGCGGACACCGCGGCGACCCCCGAGGGCACCCTGCTCGTGGCGGACTTCGGCGCCGACACCGTCACCTTCGCCGACCCGCGGCGCGGCACGCTCGCCTCCGTCCCCGTCGGGCGGGCCCCGTACGGACTGGCCGTCGGCGCCGACGGCCTCGCCTGGGTGGCCACCGCCGACGGTGTCGCCGTCGTCGTCACCCGCACCCGTGAGCGGGTGGCCCGCGTACCCCTGCGCACCGCCACCGGCCCCGCCACGGACGGCGAGTACCGGGGCGGCGGCATGGGCATCGCGCTGTCCCCCGACGGGACGCGCGCGTACGTCGGGGTGAACGTCCCCGGCGCGACGGGCGTACTGGAGGTCATCGACACGGCGGGGCGCGAGGTCACCGCGGCCGTGCCGGTCTGGACACCGGCGCCACGCGCCGGCTCGCGGCGGGGGACCGGCCGCTGGGCGTAGCCGTGTTGTGAGGCCGCGGACTACGGCCCCGGGAGGGCGGCCCCCGGGCGAGGCGGGCCGCGAACGGCGTCGGCCCGCGCACGGCGGCCCCCGCGCCGGGCGGCCCGCGAAGGGCGTGAGCGACCGGCCCGCCGTCCCCTCAGGCGGAGTCCGCCCCCGGGGCCCGCGCCGCGTGCCCGGCGCGGATCGCGGCGAGGGCGGCGCCGTGCAGGCCCGCCGGATCGCCGTGGTGGGGGAGCGGGCTGCCGGAGAGGGTGTACCACTCGTCCGCGTCGGTGTACTGGACGTCGAAGGAGACCAGGTCCCCGGCCACCGCCGTGGTGCGCAGGGTCAACGGGCCCGTGATGACGCCGACCTCGTCGGTCATCGCCCCGCCCGGGCCCGCCGGCACCTGGTCCACCCACTGCCGCCGCGACCCGTCGGCGCTCCGGTCGGTCATGACGCGCACGTGTCCAGCATCGTGGTGAGCATCTTCTTCTCCGGTTCGGTGACGGTCAGCCCGTAGGCGGATTTGACGGCGGTCCAGGCCCGGCCGTACTGGCACCAGCTGGAGCGCTCCGGCGGCTGCCACTGGTCCGGGCTCTGGTCGCCCTTCGAACGGTTCGAGGAGGCCGTGACCGCCAGCAGCTGGGGCCGGCTCAGGTCGTTGGCGAACTCCTTGCGCCGGGCCGCGTCCCAGCCGGCCGCGCCGGAACGCCACCCCTCGGCCAGGGGCACCATGTGGTCGATGTCCATCTTCGCCGCGTCGGTGGCTACCACCCCGTCGTAGAGGCTCGTCCAGGTGCCGGAGACGGCCTTGCACTCCGCGTCGCGCACGACGCCGACGCCGTCGCGCCGCAGCACCGTCTCCCGCGTGTCGCACTTGTCGCCCTGCTCGGCCCAGTGCGTGAACCTGGCGCGGCTGTACCCCGCCATCGTGCCCACCGGCGCCACCCGCAGGGCGGCCAACTGCGTCCTGGCCACAGCCGTGGTGACCATACCGGGCAGCGCGTCCCCGCCCGCCGGGCTGCCACCACCCGCCGGGGGGGCGCCGGTCGGCGGCGTGGACCGCGCGGCGCTCCCCGGAGCCGACGGCTTCCCGTCGGCCCCGCCCCCGGCCGGATCCGCGCAACCTGTCGCGCCCAGCAGCAGCGAAGCCACCAGGACCGCACCGGCCCCCACTGTCCGACGTCCCATGTCCCCACCCCGAACGTTGTGCGTACTGTCAGCCGGAGCCTACCCAGATCCGGACATACAACCGACCGGGCACCCTCCCAAGGGTGTTGTCAGTGGCGCTCGCTAGTCTCCCGGCATACCGCGGCTCAGGGGGTTCGGCTCCCCCCTGTCAGGGCTGCGCGGATTCGGACGGGACAGGCGGGGGCACGGGCACATGGCATGGCTTGCGGCGGGCGAGGGGTACGAGATCGCCCTGGTTCAGGGGCGGGTGGCGGCGCGGTCCGCCGGCGGCCGTTCGGCGGGACGGCAGTTGAAGACGCTGCCCAAGGCTTTGAAGGACCACCCCGAGGTGGACCGGCTGCGCCGGCTCGGCGAATGGCTCGACCGGCACGAGGCCGCCTGCGTCGCCCAGGTCGACACCTGGATGGTGTCCTCCCTGCCGGTGCCGACCGAACTGCTCGCCCGGGTCTGGCCCGACGAGGCCTGGCAGCACGCCCTGCGCGACCTCGCCGTCGTCGGCGACGACCCGGACGAGGTGGGCTTCCTGCGGGACGCCACCTCCGCCGGCGAGTTGAAGGTGGTCAACCTGGACGGCGAGACGGTGCGCCTCTCCCCGCTCACGGTGACCCTGCCGCACCCGGTGCTGCTCCCCGACCTGGACGACGTACGGGACTTCGCGGCCGAACTCGGCATCGAGCAGCGGGTCGAGCAGATCCACCGGGCCACGTGGAGCAAGCCGACCGGACTCGCCGGCCCCGCCACCGAGGTCCGCGACTACGCGGGCGGGGTGTTCGCCAACCGCTACGGCCTGGCCGCCCGGGCGACCGGCCTCGGCTACCGCGTCTCCGGCGGCTACGCCACCTGCAAGGTGCGGGACGCGGGCCGCGGCCTGGAGGCGACCGTGTGGATCGGCGAGCCCTACTACGAGGACGAGACGAGTACCGGCGCCCTGAGCTGGCACGACGACGAAGGCCGGGCGGTCCCGCTGACGGAGGTCGGCCCGGTCGCCTGGTCCGAGGGCATGCGGATGGCCGCGGCGCTGTACGCCGGGCGCAAGATCGAGGAAGGCCGGGACGCGTGAGCACCACCATCGACACCACCATCAACACCATCATCGCTACGAACGACAGCACCGACACAACCACGGGGAAGGACGGCGGGTCCGTGAGCGAGGCCGAACTGCTGCTCAAGGCCGGGGCGGTCCTTCCGCACGGCACACCGGGAGCCGGCCCCTCCGCCGTCGACCTGACCGCGCGCTCCTACCACCACCCCGCCCTCGCGGACGGCCGTGTCGTCGTCCGGCTCGCCGCCGCCGAACTCGGCGCGGCCGAGGACCTCGCCGCCGGGTTCCTCGGACTCGTACCCGCCGAGGGCCCGCCTCCCGTCGTCGGCCTCCGGCGCCGCCAGGAACTCGGCTTCCCCGAATGGGTCCTGGTGCACCACCCCGACGACGGCCACCACGCGCTCGCCGTCGTACCGGAACTGGACCGCCTCGCCCGGCAGGCCAAGACCAAGCCCAAGGCCGCCCTCGACGCCTGCCACGAACTGGCGGGCCGGCTCGCCGCCGCCGTCCCCCACTTCCTGCCGGTCTTCTACGAGCAGGCCGCCCGCACCTTCCTCGCCGTCGAGAACACCACCTACGCCGCCCAGCTGTTCGGCCGGGCCCGTACCGCCGAGGCCCAGCACGGCCTGGCCGTCGACGAGGACCGCCTCGACGCCGTCTTCCTCGAATTCGCCCTCGCCGGCGCTCTCCCGGTCAAGGTCCTCACCGGGTACGGGAAGGAACTCGCCGTCCGCGTCAGCCCGGCCGAGGCCTACGAGCGGTTCCGCCGCCTGTGCGTACGCCGCACGGCGGGCGGACTGCCGCCCTCCGCCCAGGCCGCCGTCGAGCTGCGCCGACTCGCCCGCGCCGCGGGCCTCACCGGCACCGAAGCGGAACAGGACTACCTCGCCGAGCTGCTGCCGCTGCCCGCCACCCTGCGCGCCGCGACCGGCTGGTGGAAGGCCCACCGGAGCGCGCTCGTGGCCCTCGGCCGCCGCGTCCCGGCCGTCCGCGGCACGCTCCTCGGGCTGACACCGCCCGGCGGCGGCGACAGCGTCGCGCTCACCACCCTGTGGCTGGACATCCTGGAGGAGTCCGGAGCCACCGCCGGGCTGGTCCACGAGGAGCTCCCCGCCGAGGAGCGGTGCGCCGACGGCGCCGCCGGCTGGCTGGAGCGCTTCCACGCCGCCCGCCACGCCGGCTGGGGCCTGCGCCCCACACCCCCCGCCCTGCTCGGTCTCGTGGACCGCTGCGCGGAGCGCCTGCGCACCGAACTCGCCCGGCCCGGCCGCGAAGCCGGCCTGCGCGTGGGCGTCGAGGACGCCGACCTCCTCGACCTGCTGCTCACCCTCGACGTGCCCGTCGCCGACCCGGCCCCCGAGGACAAGCGGCGCCACCACGCGGCACTGAACCTGCGCGACTGGGCGCGCGCCGACCAACGCCGCGACCTGCTCGCCCTCGCCGCCGACGAGCGTTTCCACCCCGCCTTCCGGCGGGCCCTGGACGGCCTCGGCGACGCCAACTCCGGCACCGACGTCATCCAGCGCGTCGCCGCCTCGGCCGGCGGCCGCCCCCTGCTGACACGGTGGATGGGCGAGGTCGCCCGCGCCTCCACCGCCGCCGGGCTGCCCGGCGTCCCCGACGCCATCCAGCGACTGACCTGGCTGCCCGCGGAAGCCCTCGAACTCGCCCCCGACGACGTCGCGGCCGCGGCCGCCGCCGACCTGGGCGAAACCCTCGCGCGCACCCTGCGCGGCGGACTCTTCGAGGAGCTCACCTGGCCCGCCTGGGAGAGCGCGACCGAGGAACTGGCACCCGCCAAGGGCCGCCGCGGCCTGACGGTGACGGAGGCCTGGCCCTACCTCATCGTCTCCAACGAGACCCAGGTCAGGATCATCGACGCCGACTCCACCGTCCTCACGCACGACCTGCGGATCCCCACGGGCTCCTCCTACCGCCACGGATTCCACTACGTGGACGGCGAACTCCTCGTCTTCTGGTCCTCCTGGGGCAGCGACGCCCAGGCCTACTGGCACTCCTCGCCCGGCACCGTCTTCCGGCTGGACACCCGCCGCGACTACTGGTCGCCGCGCTCCGACCACCTCAGCCTCCCCCTCCCGGGCGGCGGCCGCACCACCGGCGGCGGCGTCCTGCACCGCGGCGACACCGAGCTGCCGGACGAGCGGCCGGTGGTGTCCGACGGCACCTCGTACTGGGTGTGGCAGCGCGACGAGCAGCAGAGCGACGGCGGCTGGCAGGAGTACGACCCCGCCGGCGCGGCCTACGGACGCCGCTCCCTGCCCGCCTTCTTCGCCGACTTCGCCGCCCGGGCACGGACCGGCCGCCCCGAGGACACCGTCACCCCCGGTCGCGGGAGCTGGCTGCGGCCCACCCCCGCCGTGCCCGGCTCGGCGCTCGGCGCCCCCCTGGACGGCCTGCACGGCTGGACCACCGTACGGATCGCCGGCGACGGCTGGCGCGGAGCCCACCCCAACGGCCTCGCCGTCACGGTTCCCGAGGGGCACGACGCGCCCGTCGCCGCCCTCCTCCTCCCCGGCGACGACCGGCCCCGCGCGCTGTCGCACCACTGGCGCGAGCTGGGCCTCACCGACCCCGACGGCGTCCTCACCACCCGCTCGCGCGGCGACGACGACCGCTTCGCCACCGGAAGCGTGGACCTCCCCCCGCTCTCCCACTGGTACGCCATGCGCCCGCGCGACCCCGAGGGCTCGCTCGCCCTGCGCGGCGCCGACCGGGAGACCGTCGGCGCGCTGCTCAAGGCGGCCGCCGCGGCCGAGCGCCTCACCGACCTCCCCGGCCTCGTCGCCGCCGCCCTGCCCCAGGTCACCGCGCCCCAGCTGATCGGCGGAATCGTCGAGGTCCTGCGCTTCACCCTCACCCAGCAGAAGGCCCTCGACGCGGTCGCCGCCCGGCTCCGCGCGGACACCGGCCCCGGTCGGGAACACGAGGAGGGACCCGCCGACCGCCTGCTCGGCGACGCACTGAGCGGACTTATCGGCTCCGGCTACTACCGCTGGGGCAGCGACAGCGACGCCGCCCACCGCCTGCTGCGCGAACTGGGCGCCGCCCGCGCGCGGACGGACGCCGCGCCGGTTCCCGGCCGGCTGCACTTCGACGTCCCCTGCCTGCCGTACAGCGGCCTGCCCTGGACGAAGTTCCTCGACCACCCCGCCGCCGCGGCCTACCGCGCCGTCACCGGGACCGTCAGCGACGAGCAGCGCACGGCCCTCGTCAGCGTGCTCGACGCGGTCGCCGGGCTCGGCCTCGACTCGTCCGAGGGCTCCGCCGGCCACTGGCGCCGTGTCCTGCTCCACCTCGAACAGCGCCACCTGGCCGCCGGCCCCGGCGCCGAACGCAACGTCCACCACCGCAGCGTGCTCCCCCTCGGGGGCGGCGCCGCCCTGGCCCTGACGGAGCACAGCCAGGCCGTTCCCGACGGCCACGAGTACGGCGCCCTCTACTACGACCCCACCGGGCGGTTCCTCGCCCCCGGCCCCTACACCGTGCGCGGCGACGCGCCGCTCGGCGACCGGGAACGCGGCGCGGGCTGGCTGGCCGCCCTCCTCGCGGAGGCCGCCGAGCGCGGCCCCGCCCCCTTCCGGCCGGAAGCCGCCGACGAGTTCGCCCGGCTCACCGGAGTCTCCACCACGCTCGCCCGGCTGGTGGTCGCCGGAATGCCGCACATCGACAACTACGGCCACCACTTCCTGCCCGCCGAACTGCGCACCGCCCTCGACGTCAAGGCCACCGACGCCGCCTGCGCCCGCGACGAGCTCAAGAGCCTCGACTCCGGCACACGGTGCGCCGTCGTCGCCGCGCTGCTCCCCGCCGAACCGGCCCGGCTGTGGAGCGAGGGCCCCGACGCCGCGGCGGCGGCGGAGGTGTGGAACCGGCGGATCGGCCGCCGCACCCCCGTCCCCGACTGGCTGGCCACGGAGGCGGCCCGCGCCGTACGCACCTCCTGGCCCGCGCACACGGCCCTGCGCGCCCTGCTCGACCCCGCGGCGTCCCCCGAGCTCTCCACGGACGCGGCATGGACCATCCGCGGCGACCACGCGGAACTCCTCGAACCCACCGACCGGCCCTTCGACACCGCGGTCCTGACCGGGTCCCTCGGGATGGCGGCCTGGCTGGCCCACCGGCTCCCGGCCGGAGACCCGGTCCGGGCATCGTTGCCACCGGTGCTGACAGCCGTGCGCCAGCGGCTGGCCGCGCCCGGACTCCTGCTCGGCACCTGGGGCTACACCGGCCTCGCCGACTTCCGCGCGGCGGCCGGCACGCCGACGGAGACCGGCGAGGGGTACGAGCGCTACGGCGCCGTCCTGATGGCCACCCATGACGACCGGCCCAAGCCCGCGCTGCGCCCGGCACTCCTCGACTCCACCGGGGGTGACCCGTACCTGCCGCTGCTGCGCGGCGACGACCAGCAGCCCACCTGGGTCGAGACGGCACTGCGGACCGTCCACGACCCGCGGTTCGCCGCCCTGCTCGCCGACCCGGGAGCCCCCGCCGCCGGTGCGGCCGACGGGGACGGCACCTGGTGGCCGCAGGACCCGAGCCGCTCCGTGCCCGAGCTGGTGGCCGAGGCCGCCGGGGAGTACGGGCTGGGCGCCGACGCGGCGGCGCTCTACCTCGCACTGCTCGCCATGCCCGACCCCACGGACCGCAACACCGCGCGCTGGACAGGCTGGAAGCCGGCCCGCCTCAAGGCCGCGCGCGCCGAACTCGCCGACACGCACCTGGTGGTGTCGGCCGGCCGCGGCCGGGCCGGGCGCTCCCTGTTCCTGCCGGGAGGGTGGGCCGAGATGGACTCCCCGACCCTTCCCGTGGAGCGGTGGAAGCTCCCCATGTACGCGCCCGTCGCGGGCGGCCGGCCCGCGTTGGGCGTGCTCGTACCGCTGGAACCGGCCGCGGAGCTGTACCGGCGCGCGTGGCAGCGGGTCCGGGAGGGCGACGTACCGCGCTTCGAGGAACTGAAGGTGAAGCGCACCCGCGGCCGCCGCCGCTGACCCGGCGTCCCGCCCGAGGAGGCGCGGGCCGCCCGGGGGCGGGGCGGCCAGCGCGCCGG